>DASRLM010000097.1:0-2847 GCA_035648455.1 Puia sp.
TCTCTGCGAACTGAACTTTGTTGTTGAAAGCTATGGCAAGCGGTTTGTCGGGGATAGTATCAGTAATTTTGGGGCGGGAGACCTCGTGTTGATGAGTCCCCATCTTCCGCACATCTGGTATAACGATCCGGCGATCCTGCAAAATAAGGTAAACCGGACTGCCAAGGCTATCGTTTTGTATTTCCCGGCCGACTTTCTCTGCAATCTGACCAATGATCTGCAGTTATTATCTAAAGTAAAAAACCTGATTGATCGTTCCAGAAGGGGCATACGATTTCTGGGAAAAACTCAGCAGCGTGCGACCGAAATATTAATGACCCTTCCCGGGAAGAACGGGCTTGAGATGATCATTGATTTTTTTGAGATCATTAAAATATTACTGGAAGGAGGGGAATATGAATTCCTGGCATCGGTTGGCTACAACCATTCCTTCAATGAAAGAGATACCCAACGGATGAATAATGTGTATCAATATCTGATGCAGAATTTTACGGAGCCTATCGCCCTGTCGGAAATTGCTTCCATTGCAAACATGACGCCACAGGCATTCTGCAATTTTTTCAAAAAAAGGACCCAAAAGACCTTCTTTACCTTTTTAAATGAGCTGAGGATAGGGCATGCCTGCAAGCTCTTACATGAAGATGAACTGACTATCTCCAGCGTATGTTATAAATCTGGATTCCAGACTTTTGCTAATTTTAATAAATTCTTTAAGCAGCAAACACAAAAAACACCCTCTCAATACAGGAAGGAGTTGAGGATCGAAGTATCCTGACCGCGTATTCCCTAAGCAGCCTGAAATCCGGGATCATGGGTACTCCGGCACTGGAGTCCAAGCTTAGCTTTTTAATTAAAAACATTTAACAAAAAACCCCCTTCAAAAGAAGAGGGTTTCTTATTATAAACAGGGTTTGAATTAATAATCCATTCCACCCATGCCCGGAGCGCCACCGCCCTGATTAGCATGCGCTTCTTCTTTCTTCGGCTTGTCGGCCACCACACATTCGGTGGTCAGCAACATACCGGCAATGGAAGCGGCATTTTCAAGGGCAATGCGGGTAACCTTGGTTGGATCGATAACACCGGCCTTGAGCAGGTTTTCATAAACTTCCGTACGGGCGTTAAAACCATAATCGCCCTTTCCTTCTTTCACCTTCTGAACCACGATGCTTCCTTCGATACCGCAGTTATGAACGATCTGACGGAGGGGTTCCTCGATGGCACGCTTAACGATCAGGATTCCTGTTGTTTCATCATCGTTAGCAGCACCCTTGAGTTTTTCCAGGGGCTCGATGGCGCGGATATAGGCAACTCCACCACCCGGAACGATACCTTCTTCCACAGCTGCTCTTGTTGCGTGTAAAGCATCGTCTACACGATCCTTCTTCTCCTTCATTTCCATTTCTGTTGCGGCACCGATATACAATACAGCCACACCACCGCTCAGCTTGGCGAGGCGCTCCTGTAATTTTTCCTTATCATAATCTGAAGTGGTTACTTCAATCTGCGCCTTGATCTGGTTTACACGGGCAGCGATGTCTTCTTTCTTTCCCTTTCCACCAACGATGGTCGTATTGTCCTTGTCGATGGTTACGGATGAAGCGGAACCCAGATAACTGAGGTCGGCGTTTTCCAGCTTGTAACCCTGATCTTCACTGATCACCAGACCCTTGGTTAGGGTAGCGATGTCCTGGAGCATTTCTTTCCGGCGGTCGCCAAAGCCGGGAGCCTTAACAGCGGCCACTTTCAGCGTGCCACGCAGTTTATTCACCACGAGGGTTGCCAGTGCTTCGCCTTCGAGATCTTCCGCGATGATCAGGAGCGGACGTCCGCCCTGAGCCACTTTCTCGAGGATCTGTAAAATATCTTTCATGGCAGAAATCTTCTTATCGTAGATAAGAATGTAAGGATTCTGCAATTCAGCTTCCATTTTTTCGCTGTTGGTCACGAAATAAGGAGAGATATAACCGCGGTCGAACTGCATACCTTCCACAACATCCACTGTGGTGTCGGTGCCTTTTGCTTCTTCCACCGTGATCACGCCTTCCTTACCCACTTTCGCAAATGCTTCTGCAATCAGCTTTCCGATGGTTTCATCGTTGTTTGATGAAATAGCAGCCACCTGCTGGATTTTTTTGCTGTCGTTGCCAATGGTCTGGGACTGTTGTTTCAGGTTGTTTACCACGGCGATCACCGCTTTATCAATACCGCGTTTCAGATCCATTGGATTTGCACCTGCCGCTACGTTCTTGAGCCCTTCACTGATGATGGACTGAGCCAGAACGGTAGCCGTAGTAGTACCATCACCGGCAATATCCGCTGTTTTGGAAGCTACTTCTTTCACCATCTGGGCGCCCATGTTTTCGATCAGGTCTTCCAGTTCAATTTCCTTGGCAACGGTAACTCCGTCCTTAGTGATGGTAGGAGCTCCGAATTTTTTTTCAATTACCACATTGCGGCCTTTGGGACCCAGGGTAACTTTTACGGCATTGGCCAGCACGTCAACGCCTTTTTTCATCTTATTTCTTGCTTCGATGTCGAAGAAAAGTTGTTTAGCCATTGTATTTTAATTTGAAAATTTGAAAATGTGGTAATTTGAAAATTCTGAGATTCAAAAATGTCGTAAATGCATTTCATTTACACATCTTCAAATTTTCAAATTTTCAAATTGTCTTGCTGATTAGAATTTAGCAATGATATCCGACTCCCTCATGCTCAGGAAATCCTGGCCCTCAAAGCTGATTTCAGTTCCGGAATATTTTCCGTAAAGGACAACATCGCCCACTTTGACTACGGGTTTTTTGCCGTCTTCATCAATATCGCTGATGGCAACTACTTCGCCCCGCT
>DASRLM010000098.1:0-6190 GCA_035648455.1 Puia sp.
CGCAACCTAAGTTATGGAATATTAATTTACATCCAGCAGGTAAATATCAAAATATACCGGAGCATTCGATGGGATCGAGTTGCCGGAGCCCTGACATCCCCAGGCCAGTGCAGAAGGGATCAGCAGTTTAATATGTCCGCCCTTTTTGATTTTCGGCAATCCGATCTGCCATCCGGGGATCAATTGATTCAATGTTATTCCGCCCAGGTTGGAACTGGAAACCGTGGAATCAAACACGTTGTTATCCAGCAACCGTCCCTTATAGCTGACCAGCAAATTGGAATTGGGGGAGGGACTTACGCCCGCGCCGCTATCGAGTATCTCGAAATACAAGCCCGAACTGTCTTTGGTTACGTGAATGGAATCAGCGGCATATTTCAGCAGGGCACTGGAATCACCGGCAACATCCACACCGGTGCAGGAAGTATAACTGGATCCGGTATTCGTTTTAACACAGGATATAAAATAGGCGATGGAGATCATACACAGCACGGCAAAAATAATTTTTTTCATAGCGGGTAATTTACACAAGACAGTTTGTGAAAAGCAATATTAAGTATTTACGCATTTTAATACTCCCGATTTAACAAATTGGAAAAGGGATGGTTCAACCCGTTATTTCTGCAGCTGTGAATGCCAGCGGAAGCAGGTCAGCAGCGCTGTGGAGAACAAATATCTCACCGGTCCTTCCGCCGAGGATCAACCGGATGGGCCCTCCGGCACGGAGTTCGTATTCCATGAGGGTCTGTCTGCAAATGCCACAGGGAGATATCGGATTATTATTTTTTTCCGTTTCATGAGCGTAAGAAACCGCGAGGGAAGTCACCGCCATGCCGGGATACAAAGAAGACGCTGCTGAAAGGGCCACTCTCTCTGCACAGATGCCAGCAGGAAAAGAAGCATTCTCCTGGTTTGTTCCCGTAAGTGTTTTTCCGTTGGCCAGCCTGACTGCCGCTGCAACATGGAACCGGGAATAGGGCGCATAAGCATCCGCGGTAGTTTTCCTCGCAAGGTCCAGCAAAAGAGCATCTGCAGGGTCCAGCTCCCGGGAATCCGCATACACGTCCACGGGTATGGTAAGTTCTTTTTTTTGCATGAATTCCCTTATCTGATCCTTTTAAAAAGCCGGCTCCAGCGAACCCCTTTGTTCCAGCTCATCCAGATCATCCAGGCCTCACCCACCACATGGTCTTCCGGAACGAAGCCCCAATAGCGGCTGTCCTGGCTCATGTGCCGGTTATCCCCCATCATCCAGTAATAATCCATTTTAAAGGTATACTGTGTGGCCTCCTGACCGTTGAGAAAAATTTTGCCATCGTGCATTTCCAGTTTATTTTTTTCATAATCACGGATGGCCCGTTCATAGACGGGATAGGTCATTGCATTCAGGGGCAGGGTGGCTCCTTTTTTGGGTATCCAGATGGGTCCGAAATTATCGGGTGACCAGTTATAATGGGAATCGTACGGATAAACACTGCGGGTGCTGTCAATTTCAGGAATGATTTGTTTGGCGAGTCCACTCTTCAGCATTTTGTCTCTGGCAATGGCCGTTAACAGAACGCGGTAGCGGTTCGGCGAACCCGTTTGCTGGAATTCATCCGGATTTCCGAGATCGATATCGTATTCATCCTTCATCACCGTCTCATCCAGGGGCTGGCCACCGGTCACCACGATGTAGTTTGTTTCTGAATAGTCCGGTAAGGATTCAGCATGGCCATTGATATATACCACCTGATTTTTAATCTGCAGGGTATCGCCGGCAATGGCCACACAGCGTTTGATGTAATTTTCCTGTTTGTCCACGGGACGCACCACCAGCGGATAATCATCCGGGTCATTCAGGATCACCTTGCGTCCTTCATCGATATGGCCATTGCCCAGGGCCCGTGCCACTTCATAATACGGTTGTTCCGATTCGAAACCTTCTTTATTGATAACGGTATCTCCGGCAGGAAAATTAAACACCACCACATCTTTTCTTTTAACCGGCGCCGGGAACCAGCGGGTATAGGGTATGTGGATCCATTCCACATACGACTTCATGTTGCCCAGCGGCATGGTATGATGTACAAAGGGCATCGCGATCGGGGTGTTCGGAATGCGTGGGCCGTAACTGAACTTGCTCACGAAAAGAAAATCATTCACCAGCAGGGTCTTTTCCATGGAAGGCGTCGGTATCACATAGGCCTCGAAAATAAAAGTGCGGATAAGCGTAGCTGCGATAACGGCAAATACGGCCGCATCCAGCCATTCCCGTGTAACCGATTTTTTATATTTACGGGCGGCTTCCGCACCGATAAAACGGTCCCGTTGATTAAACCCCAGGTATGGAAAATAAAAAACAGGCAACAGAGCCGCCAGCGCATGTTCATAGATCTTATATTTTCCAAACGTCTTTACAAACTCAATGTAGATGCCCATAGATATGAACCAGCCGACTATGGGAATGAACTGCCAGAAAACCCAATGTTTTGGCCTTTCAGCCAGATCCAGCATCATCCAGGTATTGTAGAAGGGAACAAAAGCTTTCCATCCCGCCACTTTTGCTTTCTCAAACATTTTATACAGGCCTATGGAAGGAAGGAGTAAAATCAGGAGTTGGATGAGGACAAGCACAAAAAGCTGGTGGGCGGTCATTTATACTAATTTAGGTTTAGGTCAAAATTATTCCTGTTAATAAACGCATCAAAGTACAGCGGCAGAAATGATTCAGAGAAGAATCCGGCATATTTACAAAAATTTTAAGAGCTCCTGTTATTTCTTGGGAAGCACATAACTGGCAACATCTTCCCGGGTAATGGTTTTACCGGAAAGGATAATGAGCCGTTCAACCACATTTCTGAGTTCCCGGATATTACCCGTCCAGTTGTACTCCTGAAGGGACCGGATGGCGTCATCTTCAATACCTTTCCGCGCGATCCCGTATTCATTACAGATATCATTCATGAACTTATCGGTAAGCAGTGGGATATCATCCTTTCTTTCATTGAGGGAAGGCACGTGAATGATGATTACGCTCAGCCGGTGGTAAAGATCCAGCCGGAAATTTTTTTCATCCACTTCTTTCAGCAAATCCTTATTGGTGGCGGCTATTACCCGAACGTCCACGTTGATGTCCTTATCCCCGCCTACGCGGGTGATCTTGCCTTCCTGGAGGGCACGCAATACCTTGGCCTGCGCATTCGGGCTCATGTCCCCGATCTCATCCAGGAAAAGGGTTCCGGTATTCGCCTGTTCAAACTTTCCAATACGCTGCTTGACCGCTGAAGTAAAGGAACCCTTTTCGTGACCGAATAATTCGCTTTCTATCAGTTCCCCGGGAATGGCAGCACAGTTCACCTCTATGAGCGGGCCGGCAGCCCGGTTACTTTTTTCATGAACCCAGCGGGCCACCAGTTCTTTTCCCACGCCATTTTCACCGGTAACGAGTATTCGGGCATCTGTGGGAGCCACCTTATCGATGGTTTCCCTGATTTTCTGAATGGGGGAAGAAGCACCAATCATTTCCTGCACCTTGCTTATCCTTCTTTTCAGCACTTTTGTTTCGGCCACCAGCGAAGTCTTATCCATGGCATTACGGATGGTGATCAGCAGCCGGTTCAGGTCCGGTGGTTTGGAAATATAATCGTAGGCGCCTTTTTTAACTGCCTCAACCGCGGTTTCAATGGTACCATGACCGGATATCATGATGATGGGGATATCGGGGTTGGACTCTTTGGCCTTCTCCAGGAACTCAATGCCATCCATCCTGGGCATCTTGATATCGCAGAGAATCACATCGTATTCCTTTTCCTTGAATTTCCGGAAGCCCTCTTCCCCATCGCCGGATTCGTCAATTTTATACCCTTCATAGGAAAGAATTTCACTGAGGGTTTTGCGGATGGCCTTTTCATCGTCAATGATGAGGATATTCGACATGCTTTAAAATGATTTTATTAATAAAACGCTGATGTTCAATTATTTATAATTAGGCTGGGGATCAGCACGTGAAAGTATGAAAATGTAAAAATATAATGGCGGATTATCGGCTTAACCGTCGATTTTATTGGATATCGTAAAATTACGTTGCACATCCGGGATTCAGGACTTATTTTGTGATGTCATTATTTTTTGAAAAACCAACATTAAAATCTCGACCCTATGAAACAGGAAATGGATCAATCCGCCAAGGCTCCGGCGAAGATATTTATTAAACTGACCGTTTTTGGATTCGTACTGATTGGCTTTGCTTATGTTTCCCTGCTTATTCTTGGAAATGCTTTAAAAGCCATTCACTAAAAGCCCTTTACAAAAAAATAAGTTCCCGGATCAGGCTGACTGTTCCGGGATTTTTCATTTTATCTTCCGCCCACTCCGGTTGTCTCTGCTTTATTTCTTCAGATACATTACCTCTTTCACCATCCTCACCGTTTTTTCCACCGAAGGCATGGCTGCGGCGACCAGGTTGGCGGCATAGTGCAACGGCGCATCGGCAGCCGTGAGTCGCCGGATGGGTGCATCCAGGTAATCAAAACCTTCTTTCTGGATGGTATACGCGATTTCGGATGATATGGAAGCGAAAGGCCATTGCTCCTCCACGATGACCAGGCGGTTTGTTTTTTTAACGCTTTCCAGGATGGTGTGCCAGTCCAGCGGACGAATGGTACGCAGGTCAACCACTTCGGCACTGATGTTTTCTTTTTGCAGTTCGGCAGCTGCCCCGAGGGCAACTTTCACCATCTTATTATAGGAGACAATGGTAACATCGGTACCCTGTCTTTTAACATCCGCCTTTCCCAGTTCGATATAATATTCTTCTTCGGGCACTTCGCTTTTATCTCCATACATCACTTCACTTTCCATAAAGATCACGGGATCTTCTTCATACCGTATGGCCTGTTTCAGCAACCCCTTGGCATCATAACCGTTGCTGGGGGATACTACTTTAAGCCCCGGAATATTGGCATAATAACTTTCAAAGGCGGTGGAATGCTGGGCGCCAAGTTGTCCCGCTGAACCATTGGGCCCCCGGAATACAATGGGGCAGCCGATCTGACCGCCGCTCATGGCCAGCATTTTGGAGGCCGTATTTAGGATCTGGTCGAGCGCCAGGGTGGCGAAGTTCCAGGTCATGAATTCCAGCACGGGACGAAGGCCATTCTGGGCGGCTCCCACGCCGATTGCGGTAAAACCGAGCTCTGATATGGGAGTGTCTATCACTCTTTTAGGGCCAAATTCATCCAGCATGCCCTGGCTGACTTTATAAGCGCCATTGTATTCGGCCACTTCTTCGCCCATCAGAAAAACACGGTCATCACGTCGCATTTCTTCGGACAAGGCCTCACGCAATGCTTCCCGGAACGCAATCTGTCTCATTGAAGTAAAATTAAGGAGGGGCAAAAGTATCGAGTAATGAGGAATCGGCAATGAGGATTTTTGATTAATCGTTCATTTTGCCCCAAAAATCGAAGGTTTGATCCACTTAATCGAATAAGTTCTGAAAGGGTGCAGAACTGAAGCATCTTTGTATTGTTAACGCATCGAAAATATCCCAAACGAAATAAACCCCTAAAACCTGACCGAAGAAAAATCCAGATCCGAAAAAGCCAATCCAAATCCTAAGAAATCCGACACCGAATCCAATCCGAAAAAAACCGAAACCAAATCCTGAGAAACCGAAACCAGATCCTGAAAAAACCAACCGAATCCTAAGAAAACCAAATCCGATCCGAAAAAAACCAAAACCGAATCCAGTCCGAGAGAAACCAGAAACCTTGTCCCGAAACCAGATCCAAAATCCGAAAGACCGATCCAAAATCCGAAAACCAATCCGACCGATCCTTTGAAAACCGAAACTGTTAGCCGATCCATCCTCATGAAAAACAAAAACCAGTATCGTAAAAAACCGGAACCTTCAATCAATCCTTTACCATCATGAAAACGTTTACAGCCTGACTACCCGGTTTAACGAATTGAAAAAGCCATCCCGCAACAGCAGGATGGCTTTTCTGTTTATTTTGTCGGCCATTTATTTTAATACCCCCAGCGAATCCAGGTCCTTCAGGGTAATGACGGGCAACTGGTTTTTGCTGATCTTCTCAATAACCCGGTTGGCCACGCGCATCGCATCTTCCTTTGTTTTAAATACCCGTTTCCCTTCGGCTGCCGGAATATAATCCTGATGTATATAAATCTTATCATTGGCCATGAT
>DASRLM010000099.1:0-2135 GCA_035648455.1 Puia sp.
AATAAAAATAATCCTTAGTAACTTGTTGTTAAAATGCCGGATGGACAGATTTAATACGGAAAAGGTAAGGCAGTTTTTCTTCCTGTCGATTCTGGTATTGATGGGTTTTCTCCTTTTTTCCAGGCTGCAGGGTTTTCTTCCCTCTTTTTTGGGAGCGGTCACTTTTTACGTGCTGATGAGAAAATACATGAAAGAACTCCTGGGCCGCAAATGGAAACCCTGGGCCGCGGCCCTTATCCTGATGACAGTTTCTTTCCTGATCATCATGCTGCCCGTTTTCTTTCTGGTCCATACCATCAGTTCTAAAATTGGTTACGCGATCAGCCACGTGCAGGAGATCACCAGCGCCGTGCTGGTTTTTCTCCGAAACATCGAATCCCGCATCGGGTATCATTTTCTAAATGAAGAAACGGTCCGTAACCTGAGCGGTATGGCCATCCAGGAATTGCCCCTGATACTGGGCGCCACGTTCAATACGGTGCTGGCGCTGTTCATGATGTATTTCCTGCTTTATTTTATGCTTACGAACTGCCAGGTTATGGAAAACTGGCTGGATGATGTGCTGCCGCTGAGGAGGGATAACCTCGTAAAAGTGCAAAAGGAAGTCAACAGCATGGTCATCTCCAATGCTGTCGGCGTTCCCCTCGTCGCGTTTGTTCAGGGTATTGCGGGACTGATCATTTATCTGATCATGGGTGTAAGGGAGCCTCTTTTGTGGTTTGCCCTCACCTGCTTTACCTCCATGATTCCGGTGTTGGGGGCGGCCCTGGCGTATATTCCCCTCGCCATTATTTTATTTGCAGGGGGAGAAACCGCCAAAGGATTTGTTATTCTGATCTACGGCTTGCTGGTCGTGGGCACCATCGACAATGTGTTCCGCTTCTGGTTGCAGAAAAAAATTGGTGACGTACATCCGCTGATCACGGTATTTGGGGTTATTGTGGGTATTCAGCTGTTTGGATTTATCGGTCTTATTTTCGGCCCGCTGCTCATTTCACTTTTTATTTTACTCATGCGCATCTATCACGTGGAATTTATTGATCCGGATAAACGGATCGCAGATTAAAAAAGTTGACGGTTGACGGATGACGGTTGACGGACATCAGTATTGAAGTAATTTTGCCGAATGACAGCGCAGGATAACAAACTCATCTGGACGATCGGCCACTCAACGCGCACACTGGAAGAACTGGTCGCCATGCTGCATTCGTTTGATATTGCCCTGGTGGTCGATATCCGGAGTTTTCCGGGCTCCCGGCGTTATCCGCAGTTTAATAAAGAAGCGTTGGAATTATCCCTGCCGGAAAATCATATCCGGTACGAACATGTCCGGGAATTGGGCGGCCGGAGAAAAGTGAAACCCGGTTCCCGGAATACGGCCTGGAGAAATGCAGCTTTTCAGGGATATGCCGATTATATGGAAACGGAGGAATTTAAAATGGGTATTGACCGGTTGGAAAAAATGGCTATCCTCCAAAAAACCGCCTACATGTGTTCCGAAGCGGTCTGGTGGCGCTGTCACCGGTCCATGGTTTCGGACGAACTGAAGGTTCGTGGCTGGACGGTGATGCACATCATGGAAAAGGGAAAAGCAGTGGAACACCCATTTACTTCAGTGGCTAAACTGGTAAACGGGGGATTGCGGTATTATCCGTAATGGAACAGACCGTCAAGACAGCCATCGCAAATCCTGTGAATAGTTTGCGGGCCGAATAGATTTGTGACGCGCTTCCTTTAATTTTGCATATCGAACGGAACCGGAAGGAATGGTCCCTTTCTCCTAAAATTATGAGAGCAATTATTTTCCATACCCTGCTGTTTTTATTTATTTGTTCCGGCTGTAAACACAGCGAATCCTCATCAGCTTATAAATCCATTATTGCTGCCGGTCATGCTCCATCCATGGTGCAGGATCGGCATGGACGCCTTCATATTGCATACTGCGAAGGCGACAGCATCATGTATGTGTATTCATCCACCGGGGGAAAGACTTTCTCTGCGCCTGCTTTGGTTTCCCTGTTGCCGGGTTTGGCATCTTCGCATGCACGCGGCCCCCAGATTGCGGTGAGCGGACAACAGCTTACGATTATCGCTGGCAACAAGTCGGGGAATATTTTTTCATTTGCAAAGAAAGG
>DASRLM010000100.1:0-2283 GCA_035648455.1 Puia sp.
GCCGCAACCGGCGGCGTACAAAGGAAATCAGTGATCTGCTGAATATGCACGGGTTTTCTTCCGATTATTATCATGCGGGTCTCTTGCAGGAACAGCGCAGTGAAAAGCAGGATCGATGGCGGAAGAATGACGTGCGGGTCATGGTATGCACCAATGCCTTCGGCATGGGCATTGATAAACCGGATGTGCGGCTGGTGCTTCATGCCGACGTGCCGGACTGTCTGGAAAGTTATTACCAGGAAGCGGGCCGTGCCGGACGCGACGGAAAAAAAGCGTTTGCCATTTTATTGTATAATGATCAGATGCTGGAGGATCTGGAAGGGCTGCATAAAATACAATACCCCCCGCTGGAATTTATCCGCGAAGTATATCAGGGGGTCTTTAATTATTTGCAGGTACCGCTGGGGACCGTGGGTGTGTATTATCCATTCGACTTCGCCGATTTTCTGAAGCGGTTTTCTTTCGATGCCAAACGGACAAATGCCGCCTTGCAGATGCTGGGCCAGGAAGACCTGCTTTCCCTGAATGAAACGGTATTTAAACCGGCCACTGTTTATTTTATTTGTGAGAAGGAAGTTCTTTATGCATTTGAAAATGAAAATCCTCAACTGGAACCCCTGATAAAAACGCTGCTGAGAACGTATTCCGGGATTTACGACCAGCCCGTTTCCATCCGCGAAAAGCAACTGGCGTTTTTGCTGAAATGGCCGCCGGAGCAGGTGTTGAATGGCCTTTACCAGTTGCATCGTTTTCTGCTGATTGAATACATTCCCCAAAAGGAAGAACCGCAGATCTATTTTAATCAGCCGCGCAGAAAAGCAGCGGACGTACAGATTGATCAGAAATCTTACCGGTTCCGTAAAGAGCAATTTATAAAACGCGCCAAAGCCATGCTGGGCTATATGGCTACGCCGGATTGCCGCAGCTCCTATATCGCACGGTATTTCGGAGAAGCATCACCCGAGGACTGCGGCATCTGCGACCGGTGCCTGCGGAACAGGCAACCGAAACTCAGCCCGGACCAGTTCAGCGTCATTTATAAAACCGTGATGGAGAGAACCCATCAGCAATCCATTCCCGCCGCCTCTATCTTCGACCACTTTCCCGAAATCCATTCCGATCAACTGCGCAAAGTGATTGATTTTATGCAGGCGGAAAATAAATTAAGGGTGGATCCGGAAGGATTCGTGCGGGTGGAGCGCTGAAGCGAAGCTTTGGGCGTTGGTTTTTTCAACCCATTCTTTCACACTGATTTTATAGTTATTCAGGCCGGCTGGCTTTTAATTATGGCGAATCCGCCATAAAAAGGACTATTATATGACTATAGGATCGTTGGAAGATCGCTATAGGATATCGCTATTCAGTTTCCCGTTATTTAATACCCTTTGTCAGTTTTCCCTCAAACACGTAACCGGATTCATTAAGGCAGATTTAATGCTTTGATAGCTGACCGTAAACAGGGCAATTGCAATAGCCAGTAAGCCCGCCAGCGCGAAGATCCACCAGTCCAGGTTGATTCGATAGGCGTAATTGGATAGCCAGCGGTTCATAACGAACCAGGCAAGGGGCGTGGCAATGACGATTGCGAGCAGCAACAGTTTCAAAAAGTCTTTGGAGAGCAGGCCAACCACATCAGATGCCGATGCGCCCAATACTTTGCGCACGCCGATTTCTTTCGTGCGCTGGCCGGCGGTAAATGTTGCCAAACCAAACAAACCCAGACAGGAAATAAAAATGGCTAAAACGGCAAAGTAATTTGCCAGTTGCGAAACCACCTGTTCGCTTTTGTACAGATTGGCGAATTCCTGGTCGGAGAACGTATAGGTAAATGGAATTTTCGGATTTAATCCGGCGCAGATCTTTTCCAGGCCCGCAATGGCTTTTCTGGTATTCTGCCCGTTCACCCGGACGAGAATCGTACCCCAGGACCAGTTTTCGTCGAGCCTCACAATCAGCGGATCAATGGTCTCGTGCAGGGAACTGAAATGAAAATCTTTGAGTACGCCAATAATTTTGCCGGGATGATTTCCCCAGATAACGGTCTGGCCTACCGGATTTTTGTAACCGATTTTATTTACCGCGGTTTCATTCAGTATGAAACTGGTGGAGTCGCTGGCATAATCCCTGGAAAAATCACGGCCTTCCGCCATTTTTAGCTTCAATGTTTTCACGAAGTCGTAACCGACCACAGCATCCGCAAATGAGAGTTGAGAATTTGGGTCTTTACCCGGCCAGCTGATGCTTCCGTTATGATGTTCAATGATGGTCGGGGAATTCCGCATT
>DASRLM010000101.1:0-7371 GCA_035648455.1 Puia sp.
TTTAAAGACTATAAGATCTGGACTTTTATTGAAGAAGGGAAACCGTTTGAAGTGATTTTAAAAGTTGCGGAAGAATGGGGAGCGGACCTGATTGTTATAGGCACCCATGGACGAAAGGGGTTTTCCCATTTGCTCATGGGTAGCGTTGCAGAAAAAATTATAAGGCATTCCACCAGACCATTATTTGTTATACCCACCCGATAAATATGCAAATACCTCCTCATCAGGCACATCATGCTGCAGAAGCACTTAAAAGGTGAATTGCAAAAACGGTAAGCTACAGAATAGTTATTTTGGATCTTGATTTTACATCCATTTATATTTTTACCGGAATAATTAAGGTGGACATTGGCTTCTGGTAAGCAATATTTATACAACCCTGGGCTATTGTTTTTCACGAACGGATTTGGGATAAGATAAAGTGGAGGGAGAGTAATATATAAAAAGGGATGACTGAATAAAAAACAATAAATCAAAAACCTAAAATTAATATAATGCGCAGCGCTGAAATCTGGTATTGAAGGGGATATTCAACTACGTAAAAATCTTGATAAAATCTCTCAAACCATCCCTGACTGCCGCCAATTTTATCTGAATTGTAACAAAAGTGACTAAAATTGATACGATAGCTGAGTACCTTGCCGGTCTAATGGTAAGGGATCAGGTAGTTTGTTGTTCTAAATGGGGTGTAACCGATTCACTTTTCAAATAATACAAAGCATGACAATTTTAAACAAATATCTTATTTCCTTTATGGGCTTTTTCAGCTTTTTAATATCCTGCAATAGCGAGGCCCAGCAAACCGATCTGACAGTACCTGATTTTGAAAAAGCCATCACTGGGAATGATATTCGGCTACTGGATGTCCGTACTGAGTCAGAATATCAGTCAGGCCATCTTAAAAATGCTTTGCTGGCCAATTGGAATGATGAAACTGAATTCCAGGAAAGAGTAAAGGCCCTGGATAAAAATAAACCTGTCTATACCTATTGCCTGAGCGGTGCCAGAAGCCATTCGGCAACGCTTTGGTTAAGGCAGCATGGATTTACCGCCTACAATTTATCTGGCGGGATCACCGCTTGGAAAAATGCCGGTAAACCGGTCGATCTGGTTAAAACAGTACCTCAGATTAGCCTGGATGAATACCTTTCGCAAATCCCAAAAGACAGGACGGTACTCGTTGACATCAGTGCTACCTGGTGTCCTCCTTGCAAGACCATGGCACCCATCGTAGATTCCCTGGTCAAAGCAAACGCCGACCGTTTTGTGCTGGTAAAAATAGACGGTGGCGATCAGACAGATATATGCGGCAAATTAAGTGTAAGCGGGTTCCCGACTTTTATAGTTTATAAAAACGGTAAAGAAGTTTTTAGAAAAGAGGGATTAGTAGATGCAAAGGAAATGATTAGTTGGTTTTAATGAATTACAAGATATGATCACAAAAAAAAGCGATATCAAAGAGAATAAGCTGGCCATATGGTTTAGCAGCATCCTGAGATGGTCCGTGGGATTGCTGTTTATGGTTATGGGCTATATCAATTCGAAAGATGAGAGCGCCTGGGTTATCATGGTTTTCGGACTGATTATTCTTGCAACCGGCTTTATCAGACCCAAACGATGCATCGATGATAATTGCAATATTTAATTCAATTCACAGCGCAAAATCTTATGTATGAGTATTTTTGAACATTTATACGGAATCGGAAGAACAACAGACTTAAAAAAAATCATTGAAAAGGGTGCATTCCTGGTAGATGTAAGAACGCCGTCAGAATTTGCCCAGGGTCATGTGAAAGGTTCCGTCAATATTCCATTGGATAAAATACCCGCAGAACTTGCTCAATTTGAGAACAGAAATAATATTATCGTGTTTTGCCTTAGCGGCGGGAGAAGTACACAGGCAAAATTAATCCTTGAAAAAAATGGATTTACCGGAGTAATAAACGGCGGTACCTGGAAACAAGTGAACCAGTTTGTGAAATAAATAATACAACTCCCCACTCAGCCGTCTGCAGTCGTTCCCATCCCTAGATTAATAAACTTCTGCATTCCTCTTCCTACGTTACAAATGTTACCGTTTAAAGATTTGTCACCCGTTAATTTTGGGACAAATTAAACGTTGATGCACAAGAGACATTCATTTCTATTGTTGACGATTACAATCATCATTTTTATAAATCCTCTTGTATCCAGGGTTTCGGCTCAAGACAGTACGCTTCATCTCAGCATGAGCGAAGCCATCCAGGCTACATTAAATAACAACAAATCCATACGGCTGGCAAAAATGGATGAAGGCATTTCGGTATCCCAATATAAACAAACAGAAGCTATTTTTTTGCCCCAGGTTGGTTTTTCTTATTCAGTTCTGAGTACCAATAACCCCTTATATGCTTTCGGATTCAAGCTGCAGGAAAAGTCCATTACTGCCAGTGATTTCAATCCTGAACTGTTAAATAATCCCTCCGCTACCCCTGACTTCGCCACCAAATTTGATGTACAGCAGCCCCTCCTGAATATGGACCTCCTGTACAAAAGGAAGGCTGCGGAAAAACAAACAGAATTATATCAGTACAAAACACAGCGCACCCGGGAATATTTATCCTTTGAAGTGAAAAAAGCCTATCTGCAATTGTTGCTGGCTTATGATGCCGTAAAGGTTTTGGAAGAAGCACTAAAAAACGCCCAATCCGTTTACATCTTCACGGAAAACCATTTTAAACAGGGGTTAATTCAGAAGTCCGACTTACTGAATGCCGAGGTGCAACAAACAACGATTGAAAACAGCCTGGCGAAAGCAAAAAGCAATATCCGGAATGTGTCTGACTACCTGAGTCTTTTAATGGGCCAGAAGAACGGGATTATTTATACAGTGGACAGCCTAATTCAGACAGAACCCGGACCGACCAGTCAAACCACAAAGATTGCAGCTACCCGGTCTGATTTCCTGGCCATGCAAACCGCGATTGAATCGGCTGATCTTATGATCAAAGCAAATAAAATGAGCTACCTGCCCAAACTAAATGCGTTTGGCAGTTACCAGTTTAACGATAGCCGCATGCTGGGTTTCGGGGCGGGCGCCTACCTGGCCGGTGTGCAGCTCTCCTGGGATATTTTCAAAGGAAACACAACAAAAAATACCATCGCCACGCAGACGCTTGAGAGAAATAAACTAACAACGGAATTAGCGCAGCAAAAAGACCTAAGCCAGCTGGAACTGGATAAGGCTTTCAGGGATCTTGCTGATGCGCGGTTCAGCATCAAGCAACAAGAACTGGCAGTCGGGCAGGCATCGGAGTCATTACTCATTTTACAAAACCGTTATCAGCAGGGCCTGGTCAATACGACAGATGTGTTGATGGCATCCACCCAGCTTTCACAGCAGAAATTCGCTTTGGCGCAGGCTGTATTTAATATCCATGCCACCGAAGCGTATTTGCAATTATTAATGGCTTCAACAAACAAATAAACTATTTAAAATATGAGCATGACTATTAACAGACAAAGAGTTACGCAACTATTTGGCGCCCTTGGAATACTGGTTTTGAGCTCCTGTTCTTCTGATAAAAAAGAAAGGATAGTCGCCAATACAGATTCTGCTGTTGTCGTAACGGTCGCCGAACCATCCGGCGCTGCTCAACAAGATCTGAATGTAAACGGCCAGGTTGAAGCCTCCCAGACAGCAAATATCAGCACCCGAGTAATGGGAATCATCACCCTGATAAAAGTAAAAGTCGGGGATCATGTAAATAAAGATCAGTTACTGGTAACCATTAGCAACCAGGATATACTGGCCAAAAGGGCCCAGACAGATGCCATGATTACTGAAGCACAGGCTGCATTAAATAATGCTCAAAAGGATTTTGAACGGTTTACTATTTTATACAATCAGCAAAGCGCTACGGCGAAAGAGCTGGATAATGTAACGTTACAATATCATTCAGCGCAAGCCCGGCTTGAGGCAGCAAAACAAATGCGGAATGAAGTGAATGCCAGTCTAAGTTATACCAGCCTGACCGCCCCTTTTTCTGGTATCGTTACCCGGAAATTGTCTGATGCCGGTAGTATGGCCAATCCTGGTATGCCCATTCTAACGATTGAACAAAGCGGATCTTACGAGGTAGCTGCTTCAGTTCCTGAAAATATGATCAGCCAGATTCACCCCGGAGCGAATGCCCTGGTAAACATCAAATCTCTTGATAAAACGATCCATGGCCTGGTCACCCAGGTCAATTCATCATCTCAGTATACCGGTGGCCAGTATATGATTAAAGTCAGTATTCCGGACAATGAAAAGAAAGGATTGTATGCTGGCATGTATGCTGATATTTCCATCACGTCCAAAAATACAGCTCCCGTCGGAACAGAAGGAGATGGCGTCCTGGTTCCCCTTTCCAGTATTATATACAAGGACCAGTTAACCGGATTATATACGGTGGGGTCTGATCATACTGCATTGCTTCGCTGGGTCCGTTTAGGAAGAACCTACGGTGACCGAGTGGAGGTGCTTACCGGTCTGGCAAAAAACGAACCCTTTATCACACATGCAGACGGAAATTTATATAACGGTATTCCAGTAAAAGTAAAATAAGCTGATCAGCAGTATAGAAAAGGTACGTGATCGCTAAATAGTAGATCAGTCAAGGACTTAACAAATTAATATAATCTAATGAAAAACGGTTTTTCGGGAAATATAGCCAAAGGGTTCCTGCAGTCAAAACTGACCATCCTGCTGATGATCGCCTTTCTGCTGATCGGCGGTTACAGTACTTTTTTAATCCCACGGGAAGAAGAACCGCAGATCAAAGTGCCGATGGCAGATATCTTTATCGGGTACCCCGGTGCAGAGCCGAAAGATGTTGAAACTAAACTAGCCGCCCCGATGGAAAAAATCATTTCCAATATCAAGGGCGTGGAGTATGTGTATTCGACTTCCATGAAGGGCCAGGCGATGATCATTGTACAGTTTCAGGTGGGCGAAGACGTGGAACGCTCTCTGGTAAAACTGTACAGTGAACTCATGAAGAACATGGACAAAATGCCCCAGGGCATTACCCTTCCGCTGATTAAAACAAGGGCAATCGATGATGTGCCTGTTTTGGGATTAACGCTCTGGAGCGAAAAATATGACGACTACCGCTTAAAACAAATCGGGCAGACACTGACCAATGAAATAAAAAAAATAACGGACGTTTCGGACATTAAAATATTAGGAGGCCGGAGCCGCGAAGTAAAAGTCATCCTGGATAAAAACAAAATGGCTGCAACCCATGTGGATTTTTTATCTGTCAGCCGGCAGATACAGGGCAGTAACATGCAGATGCAAAGCGGCAATATCCTGCGGCAGGACACCGTATTTTCTGTTGAAACCGGAAATTTTCTGTCCACCTCGGATGATGTGGCGAATCTGGTGGTCGGCATCGACAAGCAACAGCCTGTTTACCTAAGGCAAATCGCCCGGGTAGAAGAAGGCCCTGAAACCTCCAGTCAATATGTGCTCTTTGGCTATGGGGAAGCAGATACTTCAAAAGCAAATGCTTTCAAATCTAATTATCCGGCCATTACCTTAAGTGTAGCCAAAAAGAAAGGTGCCGATGCGATGAAACTGTCCGAAAAGATCATTTCAAAAGTGGAACGCCTTAAAAAGGAATTAATACCCAGCGATGTGCAGGTAACCGTGAGCCGGAATTATGGCGAAACGGCATCGGACAAAGTATCCGAACTGCTCTTCCACCTGTTCATATCCATTGTAGTAGTTACCCTGTTCGTTATGCTTGCCATGGGCTGGCGCGGCGGACTGGTTGTGTTTCTATCCGTACCGGTAACCTTTGCACTCACCCTGTTCAGCTACTATTTCATGGATTATACGCTGAACCGCATTACCCTTTTTGCCCTGGTATTCATCACGGGGATTGTGGTGGATGATTCCATCATCATTGCGGAAAACATGCACCGGCATTTCAAAATGAAAAAACTGCCGCCTCTGCAGGCCGCCATCTATGCCATCAATGAAGTGGGCAATCCCACCATACTGGCCACATTTACCGTTGTCGCTGCCGTATTACCCATGGCTTTTGTGTCCGGCATGATGGGTCCTTATATGAGTCCCATGCCCATTGGCGCTTCCATCGCCATGATGCTTTCCCTGGTCGTGGCACTTACCCTTACCCCCTATCTCGGTTTTATCTTCCTCCGGGAAAAAGAAAAAAAAGGAAGCAGCCATGCAGAAACCAAACCCATAACCCTGGAAGAAAGCCGGATCTATAAAATCTACCGTGCGTTCATTCACCCGATGCTCGAAACCCGCTGGAAACGCTGGACATTTATCATCAGCATTGTTGCCATATTGCTGGGTTCCATGATGCTATTTTATACCAAATCCGTAGCATTGAAAATGCTGCCCTTTGACAATAAGAATGAGTTCCAGGTGGTCATTGATATGCCGGAAGGCACCACGCTCGAGAAAACGCAGGCGGTTACGAAGGACATTGCTGTCTATGTTTCGAAACAGTCACTGGTGGAGAATTATCAGGTCTATATCGGCACATCGGCACCCATCAGTTTTAATGGTTTGGTGCGGCACTATGATTTGCGAAGAGGTGAAAATGTGGCGGATATCCAGGTGAACCTGGTGGATAAGGGGAAAAGAAGTATACAAAGCCACGCCATCGCCAAACAGATGCGCGCGCCCATACAGGCCATTGCCGAAAAATACAACGCTAATGTGAAGATCGTGGAAGTGCCGCCGGGCCCGCCTGTCCTGTCCACCTTAGTTGCAGAAATATATGGGCCTGACTATAAAGAACAGATCCGGATAGCCAGCCAGGTAAAGGACTTATTTATAAAAACACCGGATGTCGTGGATGTGGACTGGATGGTCGAAGCAGATCAGCCCGAGTATCATGTGGAAGTGAATAAGGAAAAAGCCATGCGATACGGCATAACCACAACACAGGTAACTTCTACCATCCAAGCCGCTTTATCTGGAATGCCGGCAGGCAACATATATGAACCTTCCTCCTTTGATCAAACAGCCATAAAGCTTCAGTTAAGTGATGGAGATAAAACCAGCATGAATGATATCCTGGATTTGAAAATTACTGGTATACAGGGAGGCTCAGTGCCCATCGGGGACCTGGTAACCGTAACCCGGAAAATAAAAGAAAAAAACATCTACAGAAAAAACCAAAAAGAAGTGGTGTATGTTCTGGCAGATATGTCCGGCAAACTCGAAAGCCCTTCCTATGCCATCGCCAATATTTCAGATAGTCTGAAAAACGTTTCGGTTCCTTCAGGTTTCTCTTTAAAAGAAGAATACACACACCAGCCGGAAATGGAAGACAATTACTCCATCAAATGGGATGGCGAATGGCA
>DASRLM010000102.1:0-6530 GCA_035648455.1 Puia sp.
GGTGGTATTCTACCATAGTGGGCTTGTCGGGGCTGATAGCGAGTATTGTTGCAGGGCAATTATGGGACAAGGTAGGTCATCATGCCGTTTTTCTTTATGGAGCAGCCTTCTCTATCGTTGGAACTATCGCGCTGATCATACTGATTCCAGGTAACCGGCTCAAATTGCCTAATCATGAGTTACTATAGTAGATTGCTTTTCATTATGTCTTTAAAATTACATCTGTCACACTTCAATCATTATCAGTAAAGCATATGAAAGCGCCTACCCATCCCAATTTTGGATCTCGCACCAAATTTATTTGTCTTGGCCTTCTTTTAATTGTTAAGGCCGGCCATACTCAAAAGCGCATCGTGTCCATTAAAGAGGTGCTTGAACTCGTGCAGTCAGGGCAACCTCAGTTACAGGCCTATCAGGAACAAAAAAAGGCAGCCGGGCATGCTGTCGATCTTACCAAGAACACATTGATGCCTGACCTGACAGCAGGATACCAGGCTGGTTACGCTACGTATAACAATATTACCGGCATGAGTTATCCCGGGTTGATGATGCCGATCAGTGGTCCCCCGTCTTCCGGCAATACGTATGACCCTGTTCCGGGTACGGCCCTGACGGCTTTATTTCAATGGACACCCTTTACTTTCGGCCAGCGCCAGGCAGCCATTGAAAAAGCGGTTGCCGGGTTCAGACTCGCCGGTAGTTATTATGACAATGCTTTATTCCGGCAGCAATATGCAGGCATCGCCGTTTACCTGGACTTACTATATTATAAAAAACTGCTGAGCAGCCAGCAGTCAAATATAGATCGTACCCGGACCGGGTTGCAGCAATCCCTTGTCCTGGCTATTGAGGGACTCCGTCCTGGTCTTGATACCGTGCAATTCCAGTCAACACTGGCCCAGGCGGAAATGGACCGGTTAACTACGCAGCGTCTTTACCAGTCACAAGCTTTAGAACTGCTCCGATTGACCGGTCTTCCAGGTACTCCGGATGATCTGGAATTATCCGACACGCTGCCGGCAGTGCAATTACCCGCTCTTCCTGACACAGCGGGACTTTATACACAGCATCCGGATTATAAATATTATGAAGCACAGGTGGCTGTCAGTGCAGCCAGTTTGAAAGAAATAGACCGGGCCTGGCGTCCAAGGTTCGACATATGGGCTAATGCTTATGCCCGGGGCTCGGGCATAGAAGCAAACGGAATGATTGATAAAGCAGGAGGCTGGTCTTTATCAAGGAACAATTTTGGGGCAGGGGTTCAACTTAGTTTTCCTATCCTGCAATTCTCGAAAGTAAACATCCAAAAAAAACAATATGGTTCGCTGCTGAAAGCGGATGAGCTGCAACTGGCCCAGGTATCTGTCAACCTTCAAAAACAGATCGAAAACGCTGAGGTCATTTACCGGCAGAATCTGTTGATTGCAGCATTGGCGCCGGTTCAATCCAGGGCAGCGCGGAATGCATATGAGGGACTGAAGTTGAGTTATGAAAACGGACTGGTTGATTTTACCCGGCTTACGCAGGGACAATATCAACTCTTGAACGCTGAGGTGATGGAGGCGGGGGCTTATTTACAGGTATGGAAATCCTTACTGGAAATGGCCGTATCAAGGGGTAACCTGAATTCCTTTACCAATCAATTGAAATAATGAATATTGCATGATAAAGCTCATTGTTGCGGCGCTGAGGCATCCCATAACCATCCTGGTCACGGTAATTGCCATTGTTTTCTTTTCATATCTGGCCATCCGCAATTCGAAGATAGATATCTTTCCGCGCCTTGGACTCCCCACTGTATATGTGGCTCAGCCGTATGGTGGTTTGTCGCCGGAACAAATGGAAGGATTTGTTGTCTCCTATTATGAATACCACTTTCTTTACATCACCGGTGTTAAGTATGTAGATTCAAAGAGTATCCAGGGTGCGGCCCTGATCAAGATAGAATTTAATGAAGGAACCGACATGAGCCAAGCGATGGCCGAGGTCGTTGGCTATGTAAACCGGGCACGGGCTTTTATGCCACCCGGTACAGTACCTCCTTTTATCACGCGGTTTGATGCAGGAAGCGTTCCCGTAGGACAGCTGGTATTCAGATCCGATACACGCTCGCTGGGAGAAATATCAGATCTTGCTTTATTCCGGGTACGCCCTATGTTTTCTACTCTTCCCGGCGTTTCTGCGCCTCCTCCGTTCGGCGGCAATCAAAAGACAGTTGTAGTTACCTTGGATCCCGGGAAATTACGCGGTTATGATCTTTCTCCCGATCAGGTGGTGCAATCGATGGTCCGGTTCAACAGCATTTCACCTTCCGGCAATGTTAGCATTGGCGATACCACGTACATCACACCACAAAACAGCGTGATCGAAACATTGCAGGATTTGCAGAATATTCCTTTGCAATTGAAAAGCGGTCCCGTTGTTTATATCCGGGATATTGCCACTGTGAGCATGGGGACGGATATCACGACCAGCTATGCCCTGGTCAACGGCAAGCGGTCTGTATATATTCCGGTAACCAAGCGTGCGGATGCTTCTACCTGGGATGTAGTGAAAAGAGTAAAAGCAGCATTGCCGGACATGCAGGCTGCTATTCCGGCGGACATCAAAGTAACCTATGAATTTGATCAGTCGGGGTACGTGATCAATTCACTCAAAAGCCTGATGTTTGAGGGTGGGCTGGGAGCAATTTTTACCGGCCTTGTGGTATTACTCTTTCTCGGAGACCGTCGCAGCGCGCTTATCGTTATTATGACCATCCCCCTGGCCCTGCTTTCTGCAGCCACCCTGCTCTATCTCACCGGTCAAACAATTAATATTATGACGTTGGGGGGTCTCGCCCTGTCCGTTGGTATACTGGTGGATGAAGCAACGGTTACTATTGAAAATATACACCGGCATCTGGAAATGGGCAAAGACAGGGCGCGGGCTATTTCGGATGGCTGTAAAGAAATCGCCGGGGCAAAATTGCTTATCCTGCTGAGTGTATTGGCGGTGTTTGTACCCGCCCTTTTCATGAATGGAATACCCCATGCGATGTTCATGCCTCTATCCCTGGCTGTCGGTTTTGCCATGATTGCTTCTTTTCTGCTCTCCCAAACTTTTGTACCCGTCGTTTCCAATTGGATGCTGAAGCATCAACTGAACAATCGTAAAGATCCGGAAAAGCAAAGCCGTTTTGACCGCTTCAGAAACCGGTATCTTCGTTTTGGACAACGGTTCCAAACAAAATACCGGTTGCTAACCAGTTTATTTATTCTGACAGCGGTGGGACTGGTTATCCTTCTATTTTCTTTCACGGGAACAGAGCTGTTCCCGCAGACCGACAGCGGACAGGCTCAGGTGCGGTTACGCTTACCCGTTGGTACCCGATTTGAACGAACTGAAGATGCCACCCGTAAACTATTGTCGCTGACAGACAGCATTGCCGGTAAAAAGAACGTAGAAATAACATCTGCTTTCATCGGAACTCAACCCTCCAGTTACCCTGTTAATTATATTTATTTATGGACCAGCGGCCCGAATGAATCGGTTACCAAGATCCGCCTTAGGCCCGGTGTGATTCCTATTGAAAAATTCCGTGAGCAGCTGAGGGCTGCTGTTGCCAAAGAAATGCCCGGCGTCAGTATGTCTTTTGAACCGGGTGATATTGTGGAACAGGTGCTCAACTTAGGAAGTACAAGTCCCGTAGAAATAGCTGTCGCCAACAGAAATCTGAACGAAGGGAAAAAGACAGCGCAAAAATTATTGAAAAAATTAGCAGGTATATCAGCATTGAGAGACCTGCAAATAGCTACTCCTCTGGATTACCCGGCTATCGCGCTTGATATCGACCGAATAAGGGCAGGGCAACTTGGGATTTCCGGTGCGCAGATTGCAAGTGCTGTTGTTACTGCTACGTCCTCCAGCCGGTTCACGACTCCAAGTTACTGGCTTGATAAAACATCCGGAACTGCCTACCAGGTACAGGTACAATATCCTCAGTACCGCATGAACAGCACAATGCAACTGGAAGCGATCCCCGTATCATCCGGAAACGATGGGAAAACACATTATTTAAACGAAGTCGCTACCTGGAAGCATACAACTATTCCTGGTGAGTATGACCGCCTGAATCAACAGCGCTATATCACCATCACGGCTAATATACAACAGAATGACAGAGGAACTGTTTACAAAGCCGTACGTCAGGCCATTGCGGATATGGGCAGCTTACCAAACGGAGCGAAAATATTATTGCGTGGGCAGCCGGAGCTGCTTCAGCAAACCCTTCAAAGTCTGCAATTCGGTTTACTGGTCGCCGTTGTGGTTATTTTTCTGGCGATGGCTATTTATTTTCAATCATTCCGCATAGCAGTAGTGACTTTATCCATCGTACCGGCGGTCGTTGCGGGATCACTGCTCATGTTATTTATAACTGGTCAAACCATGAACATACAATCCTATATGGGAACAATCATGGCTGTAGGCGTGGCCATTGCCAATGCCGTGTTATTTATTACCAATGCAGAAAATTCCAGAAAATCAAATGCTTCCTTGCCACATATGGAAGCTGCCGCCAATCGTTTGCGACCCATCCTGATGACCAGTACCGCAATGATTGCAGGTATGCTGCCCATGGCCCTGGGGCTAACCGAAGGTGGCGACCAGACGGCGCCTCTGGGAATTGCGGTGATCGGTGGAATGATCTTTTCCGCCTTCAGCGTCTTATTTTTTCTGCCCCATGTTTACCAATGGCTGATAGGCAGAAAGAAATATATACCCGTATCCCTGGATCCGGATGATCAAAACAGTAAAAACTATGATATCAAATAATATGCAATATTTAATGCCTATCAGACCGCTGACCTTATCCGTTTTGGTCTCTCTGTGCTCCGCTTGCGGCGGCAGTGGGAAACAGGACACGAAAATAACTGCGAATGAGGTAACTATTGTAGATACAGTACCGGTATTTATACTAAAGACCGATACGCTCAAAAAGACTGTTGAATTACCCGGAGAGTTGCTTCCTTATGAGCAGACTGATCTTTATGCCAAAATATCCGGCTTCGTAAGAACCATGAAAGTGGACATCGGAGACCGTGTGCGCAAAGATCAGATCCTTGCAATCATCGAAGCGCCGGAAATAAATACAAAATTTGCAGAAGCGGGATATTCCATACAGGCGGCAAAAGCAAAATGGACAGCCAGCAAAGATAATTATGACCGTCTATTCAGGGCATCCCGGAATCCGTCTCCGGGAATTGTGGCTCCTGTTGATCTGGAAAACAGCCTTAATCAAATGATGGCTGACAGCGCTGTTTACGAAGCGGCAAGGCAACAGGCAAAGGCTTATAAAGAAGTATCAGGATATCTTTATATTACTGCCCCCTTTGCTGGGGTAATAACTGCCCGCAAGGCCGATCCGGGCGCTTTGGTTGGAGTCGATGCCATGTTGTTAACCATACAAAATAACAGCACGCTCCGGTTAAGGGTAGCCGTTCCTGAAATGTATGTCGCTTCAGCAGGTAAAGCCAGGAACATTTTTTTCACGGTGGATGCCTATCCAGAACAACAGTTTATCGGAATACTCACCAGGAAAACAGAGACGGTTGATCCGGCCACCCGCACAGAACTCTGGGAGTTTACCATAGACAATAGTAAACACTTATTGAAAGCAGGGATCTTCGCGCGTGCAAAAATCAATATAACAAGGAATGGCCGTTCTTATGTAATTCCTTCTTCTGCCATCGCCACTACCCTGGAACGAAAATTCGTCATTAAAGTAACCCGGGGGAAAGCCGATTGGGTGGACGTACGGCAGGGAATTACAACTGATAGCGGAATCGAAATATTCGGTAATCTCAAAACGGGAGATACATTGCTGATAAAAGGGACAGATGAGCAAAAACAGGGCAGCAAGGCGTATTGGAAGATTCGGTGAGTGACGACACTCCCTTGCGTTATCGTTATGCCTTAAATAACTATGTCTTACCTGAAATTCCTGGCCCCGGGTAAAACGATTTCCCGGGCCGTATTCTGCATCTGTATTTTTTTATTCTGTTCCGGAGGAATGGTCTTTTCATCAGCACGGGACAGGGTTAGTAAAGGCAGGTTCTCTTCCTCAGAAGGGGTGAGCTGCTGCAACAATTTTGACAGATCATAACAGCGGCTTACGATCACATGGATCACCTCGCCTTCACGCTGTAACTTTCCTTCTGCCATAATCAGTCGCGACTGCAATATCTCCTTCCGGTATTTGTCAAACAGTTGTTGAAAGATCACAAGGTTTGCACAACCCGTTTCATCCTCAATGGGGTCATAAAGCAAATGCCGCCTGCCGTTCCGGGTCTTTGCATCAACAGCACCAGTCCGGCCACTTTCAGCAATTGTCCGTCAGCGATATCCCCCAGTTCGCTGGTGGATACAATGTGCAGCTGCCGAAGTTTCTCTCTCACAAAACTAACCGGGTGGGCTTTTAAAGACAAAGCCGTTGCTGCATAATCATGAACCACGTGTTCGGATGTTGTCATTACAGGCAATGATGAACC
>DASRLM010000103.1:0-2019 GCA_035648455.1 Puia sp.
TTTCAGAAAGAGACGTTCCAGGCTTAACGGATTGCTGCCAGGCGAGGGAGCGGATCATCTTCTCGCGAAGCGGAAATATCTTCTCGCTGCCGGAATGTTTGCAATGCTCCAGCATTTTTTCAATCAGCTTTTTCTCATTTCCTGATTCCATTCCCGCCGGTGACCCCTGGATAATAAAACTATCTTTCCCGAAGGGTTCAATAATATAACCCAGAGCCCGCAGGTCCGGTAACAATTCCAACAGCAGCACCGCATCCGCCGTAGCCAGGGTTATCGTAGCGGGAAATAATCCCTGTTGGGTAGCAAAGGGTTTGCCGCAAACCGCATCCATGAATTTTTCATACAGTACCCGTTCGTGAGCACTCTGCTGGTGGATCAGCAAAAATCCACCGTTTGTTTCGCAGGCGATATACGTGTTCTGCAGTTGGAGCAGACGGATCTGGTCCTGATTTCTGAACAGGGGGTCCGTACCAAAACGGGAGTACAGGGACTGAAAACTTCCGGAAAGATCAGTTTCTGCCGGAGATTGTTGCGTTCCGGGTGCAGGTTGCCGGTCAGCAGAATCTGTTTGCTGATCATCCGGCGGAAAACCGGAATTGCCTGGAACAAATGATTTCGGGTCCGTGCCCGCCGCAGCCCCGCGCTGCGTCCAGTGCGACAGTTCGCTTCGGGAAGAGGGCTCAATAAAATGCGCCTGGTTTTTCTGTGTAAAGGTTTTAAACAAACTGGAAGATTCCAGGGCCGCACGGGTTTCTTCCGATACCGGTTTGCTCACCGCGTCCAGGTGCTGGATGGACGGATCCAGGTCAAAATCCAGGCTGGGCGTAATACTGAATTGCGCCAGCGCGTGTTTCACGGCTGCCTGAACAAAGGCATATACCAGCTTCTCATCTTCAAATTTGATTTCCTGTTTGGTGGGATGCACATTGATATCCACCCGCGATGGATCTATATCGATGAACAAAACATACAGCGGAAAACTGTCGCCCGGAATCATCTGCTGATAGGCCGTCATCACGGCATGATTCAGGTAAGCGCTCCTGATGAACCGGTTGTTCACAAAAAAATACTGATCACCGCGGGTCCTCTTGGCCGTATCGGGTTTACCGACAAAGCCCGCTATATTGAGATAGTCCGTGTCTTCCTGTACCGAAACCAGCCTGGCCGCATAAGGTGCGCCCAGGATCTGCACGATGCGTTGCTTCAGGCTGCCCCTTTCCAGATGAAACATTTCCTGCCCGTTGCTGATAAGTATAAACTGAACTCCAGGAAAAGACAGCGCCACGCGGATAAACTCATCCACGATGTGGCGCATCTCGGAAGCATTGCTCTTCAGGAAATTGCGGCGGGCGGGCACATTGAAAAAAAGATTTTTCATGGCAATGCTGCTGCCATTGGTGAATGCTACCGGCTCCTGCAGGGTCACCATGCTGTTTTCGATCTCGATGCAGGTGCCCATGTCATCCATCGCCCTTTTTGTTTTCAACTCCACCTGCGCCACTGCCGCAATGGAGGCCAGCGCCTCCCCGCGAAATCCCATGGTTCGGATCCTGAACAGGTCGTCGATGTTGCGGATCTTGGAGGTGGCATGTCTTTCAAAGGCCATCCGCGCATCGGTAACACTCATACCCCGGCCATTGTCCACCACCTGTACCAGCGATTTCCCCGCATCGTTAACAATTAATTTCACCAGACCGGCACCCGCATCAATGGCGTTTTCCATCAGCTCTTTCACCGCACTCGCGGGCCGCTGAATCACTTCACCAGCGGCAATCTGATTGGCAATATTATCCGGAAGTAACTGAATCTGGTCGTCCATAAAAATTCCATTGGCCATCGGAAACGGGCAATTTAATGGAAATAAATTTCATTTTCCTTCGTAGGTTTACCTTTCCATTTTTGTGATTGCTCAAATATTCCACCGATGAAAATTCTTTTTTTTGTTTTTTTTCTGCTCCTTTCCCTTTCCCTCAACGCCCAGCACAACAGTAATCTCGCTGCCCCTCAGTGGGTTGACAG
>DASRLM010000104.1:0-6626 GCA_035648455.1 Puia sp.
CATTGTCCCCTGTCCCTTATCAATTGTCCATTTTTCCCTATCTTATATCCTCAAATATGAACTGCTGAAATGAAAATAAATGCATTCCTTTTTCGCTGCACGCTCATTGCGGCTCTGGGGGGTTTTTTATTTGGATTTGAAACGGCCGTGATCTCCGGTGCAGAAAAAACCATTCAGCAGTTGTGGTCCCTGAGTTCATTCTGGCAGGGCTTTACCGTGGCTGCCAGTCTGATCGGCACGGTCATTGGCGCGGCCATAGCGGGACTGCCGGCGCAGGCCTGGGGAAGAAAAAAAGTATTGATCATTATCGCGCTGATGTATCTGCTGTCTGCCATCGGTTGTGCACTCACTTCCACCTGGATCTTATTTATTACTTACCGGATGATTGGCGGAATTGCCGTTGGCGCTTCTTCCGTGGTCGGCCCTATGTACATTTCGGAACTGGCGCCGGCTTCTGTGCGTGGCCGCCTGACCGGCATGTTTCAGCTGAATATTGTCGCCGGCATTTTCATAGCTTATCTCACGAATTTTCTTTTTGTCAGTCTGGGGGATGAAGCCTGGCGCTGGATGCTCGGCATCATGGCTGTTCCCGCCGGCTTGTTTGCCATCCTGCTCCGCGGCATTCCGGAAAGTCCGCGCTGGCTGATCCTCAACAACCGCGATGCGGAAGCGGCGGCGGTTTTTGCCCGTACCGGAGAGCCGGATGCGCTAAATCTTATTAAGGAAGAACATGCGTTGTCCAAGCAGGGTACCAAAGAAAGTTTGTTCAATGGTAAATTCCGGAAACCTATATTATATGCGGTGTTACTGGCCATGTTCAACCAGCTTTCGGGCATCAATGCCATCCTGTATTATGCACCGCGCATTTTTGAAATGGCCGGTTTCGACAAGGATCATGCCTATCTGTTGCCGGTATATATCGGTGCGGCAAATCTTATTTTTACTTTCCTGGCAATGACCATCATTGATAAGGTTGGCAGAAAAACCCTGCTGATCACCGGCGCCGTGGGTATGATCATCTTCCTGGCACTGACAGCAGGCGCATTCCGGCATACAGGTCATGCCAACAGCATGGTGCTGGTTTACCTGCTTGGATTCATCGCCTTTTTTGCCTTTTCCCAGGGTGCTGTCATCTGGGTTTTTATCTCCGAGATCTTTCCGAACTCCATCCGTTCTCAGGGTGGTTCCCTGGGCAGTTTTACGCACTGGATCATGGCAGCGGTCATTTCCTGGACCTTCCCCATCATCGTGGAAGGCAGCCCCAACGGGGGATTTTATTCCTTTGTTTTTTACAGTCTCATGATGCTGGCCTCCCTGATCTTCATCTGGCGCGTGATGCCGGAAACGAAGGGGCGGTCGTTGGAGGAAATCCAGAAGGATCTGGGGATTGCGTGAATTGGATGACGGTTGACGGATGACGGTTGACCGACTTGAGGCGCGGATTCGCAATAAAAATCGGTCATCCGTCATCCGTCAACCGTCATCCCTTCATATCGGCCAAAAACATTATTTTCGCCGCAATGTCCATTGAAGTAAAAGATCTCACCAAACTTTACGGGAAACAGAAAGCCATTGACGGCATTTCTTTTTCGCTGGAAAAAGGGGAGATCGTGGGATTCCTGGGACCCAACGGGGCGGGAAAGTCCACCACTATGAAGATCCTCGCCGGTAGTCTGCGGCCCAGCAGTGGCGTTGCCCGCATCCATGGTATTGGGGTGGGTGAACATCCGGTACGAACAAAAAAAATTACCGGTTATCTTCCGGAATCCAATCCGCTGTACGGGGATATGTATATCCGGGAATACCTTTCTTTTATCGGGGATATTCACCGGCTGACAAATAAAAAGAAAGCCGTGGAGCAGATTATAGACATCGTAAAGCTCAGACCGGAAGCCAATAAAAAAATCAGCCAGCTTTCCAAAGGGTATAAACAGCGGGTAGGTCTGGCTGCCGCGCTCATCCATCAGCCCGAAGTGCTGATCCTGGATGAACCGACAACCGGCCTGGATCCCAACCAGATCGTGGAGATCCGGGAAGTGATCAGGGAATACGGAAAAAACAGGAGTGTGCTTTTCTCCACGCATATCCTGCAGGAAGTGGAAGCCATCTGCGATCGCGTGATCATCATCCATCAGGGCAAAATCATTGCCGATAACACGCTGAGCCATCTGCAAAGCCAGCAGACCGGCAGCCTCATTAAATTAGTGCTCCGGGAACGGGTGGAAGAAAGTGCCTGGCAGGTATTGCCCGGACTGGTATCCGTCCGCAGGATCAGCGGGTTTGAATGGGAGCTGGAAGGGAATGATCCCGAAACATTAAAAAAACAATTGCTCTCCCTGTCTTTGCAAAATAATTGGAACCTTGTTTCTTTGCATTCTGAAAGCAGGAGCCTGGAAGATATTTTCAGAGGACTTACCAAATCACCCAATAATGAGTAACATTAAAGAAATTTTTGCAAGACAGATTTTAGACAGCCGCGGAAACCCGACAGTGGAAGTGGACCTGATCACGGATAGGGGATTGCTTGGACGGGCCGCCGTTCCCAGTGGCGCCAGCACCGGTATTCATGAGGCCGTGGAACTCCGGGACGGGGACAAAAAAATGTATCAGGGCAAGGGCGTTCTGAAAGCTGTGGCGAATGTGAATACCAGCATCGCGGCAAAATTGAAAGGATTCGAGGTTTCCAATCAGGCCGGACTGGACGACATTTTAATTTCACTGGATGGTACGCCCAATAAATCAAAACTGGGCGCCAACGCAATGCTGGCAGTAAGCCTCGCTGCCGCCAAAGCCGCCGCCAAAGAATCCGGACTTCCCCTTTTCCGTTATATCGGCGGAACCAATGCAGTCACCCTGCCCATTCCCATGATGAATATCCTCAACGGGGGCGCGCATGCGGATAATAAGATTGACTTTCAGGAATTCATGGTGATGCCGGTAGGCGCATCTTCTTTCAGCGAAGGCCTTCGCTGGGGCGTGGATATTTTCCATCAGCTGAAAAGCGTGCTCAGGAAAAAAGGATTCAGCACCAACGTAGGGGACGAAGGTGGGTTTGCCCCGAATATCCAGAGTAACGAAGAAGCCATAGAAACCGTACTGGAAGCCATTTCTGCGGCGGGATATAAAACCGGTTCCCAGATTGGGATTGCGATGGATGCGGCGAACAGTGAACTCTGGGACAGCAAAAAGAAAAAATACGTATTCCACAAGAGCAGCGGAAAGGAACTCAGCAGCGACCAGCTCGTGAAGTTCTGGGAAGGCTGGGTGAAGAAATACCCGATCATTTCCATCGAGGATGGCATGGCGGAAGACGACTGGGACGGATGGAAAAAAATCACCGATGTGCTGGGCTCAAAGGTACAACTGGTGGGTGACGACGTGTTTGTAACGAATGTGGAAAGGATTCAGAAAGGCATTGACAGCAAAACCGCCAATGCCCTGCTGGTGAAAGTGAACCAGATCGGAACCCTCACCGAAACCATCAATGCCGTAACCCTGGCCCAGCATCACAATTACAATACCATCATGAGCCACCGCAGCGGGGAAACAGAAGACACCACCATCGCCGATCTCGCGGTAGCCCTGAATTGCGGACAGATCAAAACCGGATCCGCGAGCCGTACGGACCGCATAGCGAAATACAACCAGCTGCTCCGCATCGAAGAAAAACTGGGTAAAAACGCATTTTATCCGAAGGGAAAAATTACATTTGGTAAATGAGACAGCTGATCGATCGTATTCCATCCTGGCTTAAAAACAAGTACGTACTCACGGCCATTGGTTTTGGCATCTGGATATTATTCATCGATGACCGGGATTTCATCACCACGCATTTCCGGCATGTCAGCGAATTGCATAAACTGGAAGCGCAGAAGAAATACTACGAGAACCAGATTTCCAGTGTCCAGGCCGAACTGGATCAGCTGAAACGAAACCCGGCCACTTTGGAGAAATACGCCCGGGAGAAGTATTTGATGAAAAAAGACAATGAGGATGTTTATCTGATTATGGAAAGCGCTAAATAATGGTTGACGGTTGATGGTTGACGGACTTCAGGTGCGGATTCGCAATAAAAGTCGGTCATCCGTCATCCGTCAACGGTCAACCGTCAGCTCAAACCGATCGTTCCCCCACTAAACCTCCCTATCCACCCATCATCATTAAATTCCTTTGGCACGCAATAACGCAAACTGAATGACGTTTTTACTATCGGACGGTTTATTTTTTACTGCTTTCTGATTATTGGACATTTAAATGGTTTCGCCTATGACACTCTTTACACCGGAGGATCTTTTACGGTATTTGTATAAAGAGTCTTCCCACGAATTAACTACAGCCATCGAAAGGGCTATGAAAGAAGACTTTACACTCCGCGAACGACTGAACGAGTTACAAGTATCTGTTAATCAAATTGATGCAGAGAAGAAGTTAGTGGCTCCGCGCATGGAAGTTGTTTTTAAGGTACTTCAGTATGCCCGTGAAACGGCTACCGAAACGGCCTCTCACAGCTGACTTGTTCGCCCCTGCTTTTCCCTTAATTTCGGGGTTGTTTATTAAAAAATGACCCGGAAACAGCGCTATGATTTTGTTATTGCCTGGTTCAGCGAACATGCGCCTGATGCAGAAACAGAACTTATTTACGACAATCCCTTTCATTTACTGGTATCGGTTATCCTGTCTGCGCAATGCACAGACAAGCGCGTAAACCTAACCACGCCGGCCCTTTTTTACCGTTTCCCAAATCCGGAATCCCTGGCCAAAGCGGATTTCAACGAGCTGTTCCCCTACATTAAAAGTATTTCTTACCCCAACAACAAAACCAAACACCTGATTGGCATGGCCAACATGCTGGTTAAGGACTACCAGGGGGAAGTACCGCTTACGGTACCCGAACTGATCCGCTTACCCGGTGTCGGCAGAAAAACGGCCAATGTGATCACTTCCGTAGTAGATCAACAACCGAATATGGCAGTGGATACGCATGTGTTCCGGGTATCCGCTCGTATTGGCCTGACCGCCGGAGCCAAAACCCCGCTGGCGGCGGAAAAACAACTTATCCGGTTTATTCCCGTAAGCATGATCCACAAGGCCCATCACTGGCTGATCCTTCACGGCCGGTATATTTGTGTGGCGAGGAATCCGAAGTGCGGGATTTGCGGCCTGCGACCGGTGTGTAAGTATTATCAGAAAAAAATCAAGTTGACGGATGACGGATGACGGTTGATGGTATTTAGTTGCGAATCCGCACCTGATATCCGTCATCCGTCATCCGTCAACCGTCATCCAACTCAAATGGATTACCGAACCACCTTCCGCTCCTTCATCAACAGCCACTACCTCAGTGAGGGGATCCGGATTACGGTGGGACTAACGCTTCCGGCCATCATCGGAACCTGGTTGCATCAGGAAGCCATGGGCATTACCATGTCGCTCGGAGCGAGCTGTGTGATCATGGTAGACAATGCAGGTCCGGTTCATCACCGCCGCAATGCCATGTTCATTTGCACGCTGGTTATTTTTATAGTGGCGCTGCTCACCGGATTTATTGCAGTTTCCGCCTGGGCAACGGGAATCCTGATCGCCCTTTTTTGTTTTTTATTTTCGATGATCGGTGTATACGGGGCTCGCGCGGGATCCATAGGACTCGCCGCCTTATTTATAATGGTGTTGAACCTCGAAGAGCGGATCACGGGCTGGCAGGTGCTATTTAACGCCCTGTATGTAGCCTGCGGCGCCATCTGGTATACGCTGCTCAGTTTGTCGCTCTATGGTTTCCGTCCCTTTAAAGTGTCCCAGCAGGCGCTTGGCGATTGCATTCAGGCCACCGCAGGTTATTTGCTGGCGCGCGCCGCTTTCTACAAAAAAAATCCGGATTTCGATCAGATTTATTCAAACCTGATCGATAAACAGGCGGAAATACATGAAAAGCAAAACCTGGTGAGGGAACTGCTTTTCAAGAGCCGGGATATTGTAAAGGAAACCACCAATACAGGCCGCGTTCTGCTGCTGATCTTCCTGGATATCATCGATCTCTTTGAGCGGCTGATGAGCACACAGCCCGACTACAAGCTCCTTCATCAGTATTTTGAAGAATCAGACATCCTCGAAAAATTCAGGGAGCTGCTCCTGGTCATTTCTGAAGAGCTTAATGAAACCGGCATTGTCGTGAAAAGCGGGAGAGCCTATCCGTTGAATGACCGCATGGACATTATGTTGCGGGAACTGAAAAAGGATTTTGAGCAATTGCGGGATGAGAAAAGAAATGCTTCCAACGTAGAAGGCTTTATTGCGCTGCGGAACGTGCTGGAAAGTTTGGAAGAAATTGTATCGCGGTTGCATACCATCCAGCAATACAGTTCTTACGACCTGAAGGAAAATAAGCGGGAAATGGGTGAAGTGGATTACGACCGGTTCGTGACCCACCAGGATATAGACTGGAAAGTACTGATCGATAATGTCAACTGGAAATCCAACACCTTTCGTCATGCAGCGCGCGTTTCCATAGCCACAACGGCCGGATTCATCGTCTCCCAATTTTTCCCGCTGGGTCACAGTTACTGGATCCTGCTGACCATCATCGTTATCCTGAAACCAAATTATGGGCTGACCAAGAAGCGGAATTACGA
>DASRLM010000105.1:0-2088 GCA_035648455.1 Puia sp.
GAAATAAACATATCCAAAATCCGTAGCAGACCTACGTAAAAAGTCCGTCATCCGTCAACCGTCATCCGTCAACCTTCCTTCGCCTGGCTTCGGAGGGCAACGCAACTCCTCAGCATTCACTCAAACTGATCGGAATATGCACCGCCAGGCCGCCATCTGATGTTTCCTTATACTTGCTGTTCATGTCCAGGGCCGTAGCCCACATGGTATGGATCACAGCGTCCAGGGATACCTTTGCGAAATCCGGTGTACTCTGGAGGGCGAGCTGGGAAGCGGTGATGGCCTTGATGGCGCCCATGGTATTGCGTTCTATGCAGGGGATCTGTACCAGTCCGCCGATGGGATCGCAGGTGAGTCCGAGATGATGCTCCATAGCGATCTCCGCAGCCATAAGCGCCTGTCGCTGGGTTCCGCCCAGGGCTTCCGTTAATGCGGCGGCGGCCATCGCCGAAGATACACCGATCTCGGCCTGGCATCCTCCCATGGCGGCGGAAAGGGTGGCTCCTTTCTTGAATATGCTGCCGGTTTCCCCGGCAGTCAGCAGAAAGGATACAATGTTATCATCCGTACCGCCGCAAAAACAAATGAAATATTGCAGCACGGCTGGTATTACCCCTGCCGCACCGTTGGTCGGCGCCGTGACCACTTTACCAAAAGAAGCATTGACTTCATTTATCGCAAGGGCGAAACAGCTCACCCAGTCTAGGATATATTTAAAATCCTTTCCGCCCTGCCGGATGGCTCCGATCCAGCCCTCATAATCGGGATAGGTTCTGCTTCCCAGTAATTTTTTATTCAGGCCGGCTGCCCGCCTGCTTACGTTTAATCCTCCGGGTAATACCCCGCTGGTATGGCAACCCGTATACATGCATTCTTTCATCACCCGCCAGATATCCAGCAGTCCCTTATTGGTCATAGCCTCTTCCCGCCACACCCGCTCATTCTCCATGACCACTTCATGAATGGACAATCCGGTTTTCATGCACCAGTGCAACAGATCATTGGCCGAATCAACCGGAAACGGCAACTGAGCTGCGGATCCCGGGACCGCCGTTTGTCCTTCCATCTCAATAAAACCGCCTCCGATGGAATAATACGTTTCCGAAAAGGGTTCGGATCCGTCAATCTCAGCCAGAAAACGCAGCGCATTGGGATGGTAGGGCAGGGACTCGTTCATTCTGAAGTCAATTCCGGTCTGCACGTCAAAAGGAATATCCGTTCCTGTGGCCGTCTGCAGGCCTTTGTGCTGTTTCATGGAAGCCACGATACCCGGAATCGAGCCGGAATCGATCAGAACAGGGTCATAACCCGCCAATCCCAGCTGAATGGCTATATCCGTTCCATGGCCCTTTCCGGTTTTGGCCAGGGACCCAAACAATATGATCTGTATCTTTTTCAAACGGGGCAGAAGATTCCTTTCTTCCAGGTGACGGATGAATGACTGGGCCGCCCGCCAGGGACCAAGGGTATGGGAGCTTGATGGCCCTATCCCTATTTTGAATATATCAAAAACCGATATGGGGTCGTGTGACAAGCAGGAAGATTTAATCAAAAGTACAATAAAAAACCCCGAACAGGCTGTTCAGGGTCCGTCTTGCAGGTAGTCTATGGTTACGGCACACAAAACAAATTACTTGGCACGCACTACTAAGACAAACCACTTATTTAAAACGCTGCAAGGGATTATTTTTTTTCCGGGGAACCGGCTTTTTCTTTTTTCACCAGCAGCTCCTGGTAACGCTGTTCGTTCTGATCCCAGCGGAATTTGCGGGAAAAAACGGCAATAAACACCGTAATCAGTAAAAGCGCCAGGAGCAGGACGCCCGGGTTGAAATTGCTGGTGTGCACCATCATGGATGCCCTTTTGTACCATCCGGAAAAGAAATTGATGGCAATCGGGATCACAAAAAGCAGGGCAATGGGTACTCCCAGCAAAAACTGGCGTATACCCTTTTTCTGGCGGTCCCGGTTTTGTTTCCAGTATGTTATAAAGGCTTCCTCTTCTTCCGTAATCATTACCCTAAAGGTTTATAGGACCACCCGGCCCGGAACAATCTTTAACAAAAATCGAGGTTTATAAGGTTATAT
>DASRLM010000106.1:0-5205 GCA_035648455.1 Puia sp.
TAACATACCGTTCAATACTGGATCCGGAGCGCATCCATTCTATCGTTTCCCTGATCCCGGATGAATGGCTCATGGCGGCACCACAGGAAGAGTCGGTAGCCGGGCACCGGAAAGTATACAACGATTTCTTAAACCAGCGGATCGCCAGTTCATCCATTTTTGTAAAAGAAGCACAACATGCCAGAAAATCACTTATTTGAATATGCCGTGATCAGGGTTGTGCCACGCGTTGAGCGCGAAGAGTTTCTCAACGTGGGTGTTATTCTCTACTGTCGTGATCAGCATTTTCTGCAATCGAAATTCAGCCTGGACGAACCGAGGATTGCGGCCTTCTGTCATTTAATCAATATGGACGAATTAAAAGAACACCTCCTGGCGATAGAAAGAATATGCAAAACCGGAAAAGAGGCGGGCCCGATCGGCCAACTGGATATGGCTTCGCGTTTTCGCTGGCTGACCGCCCAACGGAGCACCATCGTGCAGACATCAAAAGTCCATCCCGGATTATGTGAACGGGCAGATGAAACACTCGACCGCCTGTTTAACCAGATGGTTCTCTAAACAGCCGGTCTTTCCGGTTTATCTGTATGATGTTTAATCAGCCACGCTGATTTTTATGACCAGTTTTTTTACGTGGTCATTAGTATTTACTTTCAGATCGGGGCGGTGCGCATCCGAAGGAAAGAAAAGGAAGAAGGTTCCCGGCGCGGCAACATAAAATTTGCCTGCAGTTTCATAGTGTGCAATATCTTTGGATTCATCATAAGCTTCGGTCACTTTCGCCCCGGATACCGGCGCCACGCCAATTTTTTCTTTCCCTTTAATCATGTATTGGAGATCAATGTATTTGCGGTGGGATTCCCATTTGGTATTCGCGAGATCTTTGGTTTCAAATTCTCCCACCGTTGCGTACAACAATTTTCCGTCTATCGGATACATGCCAGGAGACAGGGTATCCAGGTCTTTCCGGTTTAAGAATACAAATGCCTTATCCCATATCGCTTTATTCTTATTATACTGCTCTGCGAAAAGCAGGGCATCAACGGAAGAATATACTTTTTTATCCAACCCATTTTTCCAGACACCACTTTTCACCCATTGAACGGCTTTTTCTTTTGTCATCGGTTTAGCTCCTGAATGCTGCGAATAACCGCTCATGCTAATCAGAGAAATAACGGCCAGCAGAGAGGCATATTTAATTAATGGGTATTTCATGTGTTTGTTTTTTAATGAGGAAAAAGCAGGTCAGCATACTCTTCAAAGATAGGTATCCGTTTCATTTGTATTTCTCCAGCTTAACCATATGAATATAATATTTTTCCGGTTCTAACGGGCATCCACGGGAAGTTTATATAATTTGCCTGATTGTCTGCTCAAATAAAACAGCTCATGAAACCGGAAAATTTATTCATTGCCCTGATCTGCCTAACGGTGCATACCGGCATGGCTCAACCGAAGGAAGGTGGTGGGTCCTGGGTTGAGGATAGCCATTCTTTCTACCCGGAAAAACCGGTTGATTCGGAAGCCGTTTATTTTTTACCCGGCAGGTTCGGGGTGAAGGCAGATGGGGAAACCGATGTTTCCAATGCCTTACAGGAGGCCATTAATGAAGTGAAGACGCAGCATAATTTTGGCATCTTATTCATCCCCTCCGGTAAATACCTAATCAGTAAAACCATTTATATCCCCGGCGCCGTGCGGGTTATCGGCTATGGAATTCAGCGTCCGGAAATTATACTGGCACGGGATGCCCCGGGTTTTCAGACTGCTGATTCCACAGATAAGGGCAGGGCAAAATACATGTTTTGGTTTACCGGCAGCGTGGTGAAACCCGGAGAAAAGATCAATGATGCAGGTGCCGGCACTTTTTACAGTGCACTGTGCAATATCAATCTGACCATAGGAGAAGGAAATCCGTTTGCTGTGGCCCTCCGCGCACACTATGCGCAGCACAGTTTTGTTGCGCATGTGGACGTCCACACCGGCTCGGGCAAGGCAGGCATGTTTGATGTGGGCAACGAGATGGAAGATACCCGTTTCTTCGGGGGCGAATATGGCATTTACACCACAAAGCCTTCGCCGGGATGGCAATTCATGATGGTGGACACTTATTTTGAAGGGCAACGGAAAGCCGCCATCCGCACGCAGGAAGCCGGATTGACCATCATTCGTTTGCGGGCGAAGAATTGTGCTGCGGTCATTGACATCAATCCCGGTTACCACGAAAAACTGTTTATGGAAGATTGTCAGTTTGACCATATCCGCGAAGCCGCCATTACCGTGAGCACGGGAGATAATGCTTCCACCCAGATCAGCCTGCGGAATATAGACTGCCGGAACGTTCCCCTGTTTGTCAGTTATCGCATGGGAGGAAATCCTGTTCAGGCTCCTGGAGTTGTTTATCGGGTAAAAAATTATTTACATGGTTTGCAGATGGATAGCCTGCGGGCAGATCCCGTAATCAAAACCCTATCCGATATCAGCGTTTTAAAAACATTTCCTGCACCCGTCAAAACCGATATCCCGGAACTTCCGCCCATGAGCAGTTGGGTGAACCTGAAAACCCTGGGAGCAACCGGCGACGGATCAACTGATGACACCCGTGTGATTCAGGAAGCCATTGATCATTATCCGAATATTTATGTGCCCCAGGGATGGTATCTCGTAAGTGAAACCCTTAAACTCAAACCCAATACCATGCTGATTGGACTGAGCCCCATCGGAACGCAGTTTATACTGGCAGAAAATACCGGCGCATTCGGACGCTTCGGCGGCCCCAAAGCTTTGCTGGAATCCTCGCGGGGAGGGATAAACATCCTCACCGGCATCGGGCTTTCTACCGGTGCGGATAATCCCCGCGCCGTTGCCTGCAAATGGATGGCGGGAACCGGTTCCTATATGAACGACGTGAAATTTATCGGTGGCCACGGAAGTATGGAAAGGATCTGGAAACAGCCGGTGCATCCGCCGGAAAGAAATTACCGGAGCAATGGTTTTGATCCTTCCTGGGATACCCAGTACTGGAGCCTTTGGGTGACCGATGGCGGGGGTGGCGTCTTTAAAAATATCTGGACGGCCAATACCTATGCATCGGCCGGGGTCTATTTGTCTCACACTTCTACTCCCGGCCATATATATGCGCTTTCGGTAGAGCACCATGTGCGCAATGAAATCAGATTAAACCAGGTATCGCACTGGAAGATCTATGCGCTTCAGCTGGAAGAGGAAAGCCGGGAAGGAACCGAATGCCAGCCGATGGAACTGGAAGACTGCCACGACATGGTATTCGCCAATCTGTATATGTTCCGGGTTATCCGGATCATCAGGCCCTTCCCCTACTCGATCCGGGACTGGGGCTCATCCGGAATTGAATTCTTAAACGTTCATAATTACAGCCAGATAAAATACACGAGCAGCCTGCCATTGTATGATGTCAATTCCGGTACAGAAGTGCGGCCATGGGAATTTAACCGATTATATATTTCCGGAAACCGGCCAGAGCAGAAAGAAACAGCGTGTATTGAAAATGCTGTGGAAAAACTGGCTACCGGTTTCGAATTTGCGGAAGGGATCTGCAGCGACAGTAAGGGAATGTATATTTCTGCGACTCCCGGGAAAGAAGGATTTACAAATGGCGGGCGGATACAGAAACCACTACCCTGCTGGCCGACTATCCCTGGGAACCCTTATCACTGGCCTGTGATAAAAAAGACAACTTGCTGGTTGTGTTTAAATATACACCCAAACCCGGCTATCTGCTCAACGGAGAGCCGGAGGTATTTAGAAATCCGCCCGATGCCGCAGGCACTTCATTCAGCGGATGGGGAAATTCCGGTTTCGGAACCCTGGTTTATTCTATAGATCCGGCCAATCCGGATGAAACGATTCAGTTGCTGGAACAGAAAAAGATGAAAAGCCTGTCCTCTATTTACAAGGCCCTCTATCCTGCTCACCGCTGGCGGGATTATCACGATTTCAATACGATTACTATAAACGAAGCAGACTCCTGTTTCGTGGCATCCGACGGACTTACCATCATTCCTAAGGTATATGACCTGGCCCGGGCTGCCTGCCTGGCGGAAGCTTTTCCGGGCAAGCCATTGTATGTAAGCGATGAATACGATAAAAGAACGGTCAGATTGCATGTTGATAACCAGGGGTATGTTTCGGATCTTAATTATTTTGCCGCAAAGGGTGAATTCTCAACCGCAACAGACCCGCAGGGAAATGTATATATCGCCGATGGCGAGATCTATGTCTTTGATCCGGCTGGCAAACAAATAAAACTAATTAAAACGCCAGAACGCCCGACCATCTTGTCCTTCGGCGGGAAGAATAAAAAGGATCTGTTTTTTACCGGTGCCCATTCCTTATACAGGATTCATTTGTGACTATCCGGCGGCTATTCGTTGTATATAGTCCGGCCGGCGAAAAGAAAAGATCCCTGCATTTCCGGGATATCCTATAATAATATTATCTTTTAATATTGTTAAATGAGCCATACCGCATCCCTGGTTTTAAATAATAAAGAAACGAAGCCCCATCATGAAACCGGACATTCTTATTATAGGAAGCTCGAATACCGACATGGTTATTCAGGCGGAGCGCCTGCCTGCTGCGGGAGAAACCATACTGGGAGGCCGATTCTTTATGAATCCAGGGGGCAAAGGAGCCAATCAGGCGGTAGCCGCAGCCAGGCTGGGTGGACATATTACTTTTATTGCCAAGACGGGAAACGATATTTTTGGAAGGCAGTCTCTTCAGCTATTCAATGCAGAAGGCATCAACACCAGTTACCTTCTTTCAGATCCGGAAAACCCCTCCGGCATCGCTTTAATTACGGTAGATAAAAATGCAGAAAATTGCATTGTGGTCGCATCTGGTGCCAATGCATCCCTGAGTGAAAAGGATTTGCTCCCGGCAAAAACGGTCATCGAAAACGCCGGCATCATCCTCATGCAGTTGGAAATCCCCCTGGAGACCGTTCGCTTTGTTGCCCAAACGGCAGCCGCCAAAGGGGTGATGGTTGTGCTGAATCCTGCACCCGCCTGCATTTTACCAGCCGGACTGTTAAACCAGATTTCGGTTATAACACCCAATGAAAAAGAAGCGGAAATGCTTACCGGAATCGAGGTCGGCAATATAGAATCCGCTCAGCGGGCAGCACAAAAAATAAAAGATCAGGGTGTGAAAACAGTGATTATT
>DASRLM010000107.1:0-2456 GCA_035648455.1 Puia sp.
TTCCGGCGATCCCAACATCATTTTTTTAAAAAATCCGGAAACAGTTTTGTTTTTATTATCGAATACGAAGATGCTTTGGGTTGATGGTTGACGGTTGACGGTTGACGGTTGACGGTTGACAGTTGACAGTGGAGGCCTTTCGCCGCTGGAAGGAATCGAAGACAACTTGGTAGTTTCCGGTAATATTTTATTTTGTTCTACGCCGGGAAGATCAATTGCAGGATGCGGATTAACCTGTTTTTCGGATGTCGAAATTTCCGGGAAATCAGCTTCAGGATCCGGATTGGTTTTTCCCACGGGATTGCGGCCGTTTTGTTTTGCCGTATTTAATTTCTGTTGTATCGGATTTGAATCCGGAGAAAGCAAATCGGATCCGGGTTGTTGCCGGACTACATGAATTCCGGTTTTTCTTAAATGGCCAGCGAGCAAAGGATCTGTATCTGTCTTTTTAACGGATACAGAACTTTGCGTGTTTTCCGTTTTCAGTTCTGCTGCCGCCCTTTCATGTTTCGCATCCATTTTAATGGCCGTTTCCCGGAAATCTGCTAAAGGTTGACCCGGTTTCCGGGGTTTTCCCGTCATCATGAGAAACCAGGCGCCGGCCAGGACAATGAGGAGTGTTGCGGCAATACGCCACAGATATACGGGAAACAACCGCCGTTCTTTTTCATCCCTGAGCAATATCTCCTTATGTTCAAATACGATTTCCGGCGGAACGGCGACGGTTTGTTTTAGTGCAGTGAGTTCTTTTTCAAGATCCGGGTGCCGCCGCACAAATTCTTCAACCATCTTCCTTTCATTCCCGTTCAGTTCCCTGTCGATGTACAGCAGGAAATATTCTTCGTAATTATTTCTGTTGACGGTCATGTTTTTTTCTTTCAATTAAAGCACATTTTCCACACTCACCAGGTATTGTTTTAATTGGATCCTGGCCCGGTGCAAGGTCACTTTGATCTGGCTCATATTCAATCCCGTTATGCCGCCGATTTCTTCATAAGAATATCCTTCATAATCCTTGAGCAGCACCAGGGAGCGCTGTCTTTCGTTCAACCTGTCCAGGGCCTCCTCCAGCACCTGTCGCAAGCGTGGTGTAGGCGGCCCGGCTGTTTCCAGGTGATCAGGAAGCATGTCCCGGTACTCCATCCGCCGGTTTTTCCTGTTCTGATCAATCATTTTATGATAGGCAATGGTGAACAGGTAACTTTTACCGGTGGCGGCATGCACTGCTGACCGGTGTTCCCATAGTTTTTCAAAGGCGGACTGTACCAGATCCCGCGCATCTTCCACCTGTCCGGTGGATTTCAGCATGAACCGGTAAAGCCGATCCGCATACTGCCTTACACAAACATTGTAATCCTCAGCCGTCATAAGCCGTTTCCGGTTGTTGTCTACTGATGTATTACGGTTGGTTTGGAAAAAAGTTACATGCCTTACCTTTATGGTTGACGGTTGACAGTTGACGGACTTCAGGTGCGGATTCGCAATAAAAGCCGGTCAACTGTCAACGGCCAACCGTCAACAAAAATATCGATCATGAACGAACCCTTCATAACCCGAATATCGCATCAGCTGGAAGAAATCCGCTCTTCCGGACTATTCAAAACCGAACGGGTGATCAGCAGCTGCCAGGGAGTAGAAATCAGGGTGAATGGCGCGACCGTGCTGAATTTCTGCGCCAACAACTACCTGGGTCTTTCTGCCCATCCCCGCGTGATTGAAGCGGCCCATAAAGCGCTGGATGAACGCGGATACGGGTTAAGCAGCGTCCGGTTTATCTGTGGCACCCAGGACATCCACAAGGAGCTCGAGAAAAAACTGTCGGCTTTCCTCGGCATGGAGGACACTATATTATATGTAGCCGCATTCGACGCCAACGGAGGTGTTTTTGAACCCCTCTTCGGCGAAGAGGATGCCATTATTTCGGATGAGCTCAATCACGCATCCATTATCGACGGGGTCCGGTTGTGCAAGGCTAAAAGAATGCGGTATAAACACGACGATATGGAGGACCTCGAAGGGCAACTGCAACAGGCGCAATCCTCCCGGAGCCGGATAATTGTAACCGACGGATGTTTCAGTATGGACGGAACCATTGCCCAACTGGATAAGATCTGTGATCTGGCCGACCGCTATCAGGCCATCGTGATGAGTGATGAATCGCATGCTACCGGATTCCTGGGCAAAACGGGTCGCGGCACCCATGAATACCGCGGCGTTATGGGACGAATTGATCTCATCACCGGAACCCTGGGAAAGGCACTGGGGGGCGCCAATGGCGGCTTTACCAGCGGCAGGAAAGAAATTATTGAGTTGCTCCGCCAGCGCAGCCGCCCTTATTTGTTTTCAAACACCCTGGCCCCCTCTATCACATCGGCATCCATTGCGATCCTGGATATGCTGGAAGAAAGTACGGCCCTGCGCGATCGTCTGGAATTCAATACAAAATATTTCCGCGC
>DASRLM010000108.1:0-9030 GCA_035648455.1 Puia sp.
TTATTATACGTTTTACAACGCCAATATTCACCGGGGAATTCATACCCTGGCGGAAGAAGCAACGGCTGCCTTTGAGGAAACCCGCACGGCTGTACAGCAGTTCATTCATGCTCAGGCCCGCGAGGAGATCATCTTTACACGCGGCACAACAGAAAGCATAAACCTGGTCGCATATACCTGGGGAAGAAAAAACATCGGGGCCGGTGACGAGATCATCATTTCTACGCTGGAACATCATTCCAATATTGTTCCCTGGCAGATCCTGTGTGAAGAAAAAAAAGCTGTGCTGAAAGTGATCCCCATCAACGAAAACGGAGAATTGCTGATGGATGAATATAAAAAGCTGCTGGGGCCAAAAACCAAACTGGTGGCCATTGCCCATGCATCCAATGCACTGGGCACCATCAATCCGGTAAAGCAGATCATTGCCTGGGCGCATGCTTCCGGCGCTTTGGTGCTGGTGGATGGCGCCCAGTCAACCGTACACCTCGATATCGATGTTCAGGATATGGATTGTGACTTTTTTGCTTTTTCCGCCCATAAGCTGTACGGACCTACCGGCACGGGGGTTTTATATGGTAAAAAACTGATACTGGAAGCCATGCCCGTATTTCTCGGAGGCGGTGAAATGATAAAAGAAGTGACGTTTGAGAAAACCACTTACAACGACCTGCCCTATAAATTCGAAGCGGGAACGCCGAATATCGCCGATGTGATTGCCTTTAAAACCGCCCTGCAGTTCATTCAGGACACCGGGAAAGATAAGATCAGGAAACACGAACAGGATCTCCTGTTGTATGCGACGGGCCTATTGGAAAAGATTCCCGGATTAAGGATCATCGGGAGGGCGAAGGAAAAAGTAAGTGTGATTTCTTTTGTGATTGAAAAGGCACACCCGCAGGACATCGGCATATTATTGGATAACCGGGGCATAGCGGTGAGAACCGGGCATCATTGCGCAGAGCCCCTGATGCAGTGTTACAACATCCCCGGAACCATACGGGCCTCATTTGCCGTGTACAACACAAGGGAAGAAATAGATGAACTGGTTGCTGGTATTCAAAAAGCAATAAAAATGTTATCCTGAGGAATGAGCAGCGAAAAAACCATAGCGGAAAAGGAAAAAGAAGTCGTGGAAGAGTTTTCTTTATTTGATTCCTGGGATGATAAATATGAATACATCATTGACCTCGGAAAAAAACTGCCGCCGCTGGAAGAAAAGTTTAAGGTGAATGAGAATAAGGTTAAAGGATGCCAGTCGACCGTATGGCTGGCCACCGATTTCCGGGATGGAAAAGTTTATTTTAAGGCGGAAAGCGACGCCATGATCGTAAAAGGGCTGATCAGCATGCTGATCCGGGTTTTGTCGGGACATACACCGGACGAGATTCTGAATGACAAGCTGGATTTTATCCGGGATATCGGGATGACCACCCACCTGGCTCAGACCCGTTCCAACGGATTGCGGTCCATGGTAAAACAAATGAAGCATTTTGCCCTGGCGTATAAAATTAAAAACGGTTCAACAACAGCCTATGAGCACGGAGGAACTGAAAGAGAAAGTAATTGAATGCCTGCATACGATCTATGATCCGGAGATACCGGTGAATATTTACGAGATGGGCCTGGTATACGAGGTGAATGTTTTACCGATCAATAATGTGCAGATCGTGATGACCTTAACGGCTCCGAGTTGCCCCGCAGCCCAGTCCCTGCCGGTTGAAGTGGATCAGAAAGTAAGACTGATCGAAGGGGTCAACGATGTGCATGTCTCGGTAACCTGGACGCCGCCGTGGGATAGAAGCATGATGTCCGAAACGGCGCAACTGGAACTGGGTATGCTGTAATTTGAATAAACGATAATTCCTTACATGAAAATAACCGCACAGGAAGAATTTGGTTTACGTATTCTGATCCGTATTGCCGGATGCCAGACCGAAACCGGTATGAGCATTCCGCAGTTGAGCAAATCGGAAGGCTTAAGCAGTCATTATGTAGCTAAGCTCACGCGCAAGCTCCGGATGGCTGGTTTTATCAATAGCACCCCTGGATACAAAGGTGGTTATATCCTGGCCAGGTCCGCCAGGGAGATCCGGATCCGGGAAGTGCTGAAGGTGCTGGGAGGAGTTTTGTTTGATCAGGATTTCTGCGGCCAGCATGCCGGCGGTTTAAACCTTTGTACCAATTCGGTTGATTGTTCCGCGCGATCACTCTGGAAAATGATCCAGTTCACAGTGGACCAGTTGCTGGACAAGATCACCCTTCACGATATGGCCAACACGGAAAAAGATTCCACCAGGTTTTTAAGGCAGCTCCTGGAACAGAAAGTGGAAGTTCCGGAAGAGAAAACCCTATAGTCCCAACCGGGTATCCTGTTCAGGATATTATGCCGGTCCGTTTCGCCGCTTCTCTCAATCTCTGACTTTTCATTTCCACATCTCCACATTTTCATATTTTCACATTTCCAAATTCTTGTATGAAAAAAATAGTCTCGCTGGGGATAATGGCTTTTCTATTTCTGTCGGTTACACAGGCTCAGCAGAAACACCATTTCAGCTTTGGTCATGATCAGTTTTTACTGGATGGCAAACCCTACCGCATCATCAGCGGGGAAATTCATCCCGCCCGCGTACCTGCTGAATACTGGAGACACCGGATCAAAATGGCCAAAGCTATGGGCTGCAATACCATTGCCGCTTATATTTTCTGGAATTATCATGAAACAGAACCGGGCCGGTTTGACTTTCAGACCGGCAATAAAAATATCGGCCGGTTCTTACAGATTTGCCGGGAAGAAAACATGTGGGTCATTATGCGCCCGGGCCCCTATGTGTGTGCGGAATGGGATTTCGGTGGCATCCCACCCTACCTGCTGAAAATACCGGACATCAAAGTGCGCTGCATGGATCCCCGGTATATGAAAGCGGTCGCCGGATATTTCCAACACTTTGCCAAAATCATCAAACCCTATATGATGATGAACGGGGGTAATATTTTAATGGTGCAGGTGGAAAATGAGTATGGCAGCTATGGCAATGATAGAGAATACATGAGTACCCTGCGAAAACTGTGGATTAAAAACGGGATCAATGGTCCCTTCTATACCTCAGACGGACCAACAGCTTATATGCTTGAGGCGGGTACGCTGGACAGTGCGGCCATCGGGCTGGACAGCGGCATTTCTCCTGCCGATTTTGAAGCGGCAGCCAAACAGAATCCGAACGTACCGGCTTTCAGTAGCGAAACATATCCCGGCTGGTTGACCCATTGGGGCGAAGCCTGGCAGAGACCGGATACCAATAACCTAAAAAGAGAAATTAAGTTTTTACTCGAAAATAACAAGTCATTTAATCTATATGTCATTCACGGTGGAACCAACTTTGGGTTCACCGCCGGCGCCAATGCCTTTTCCCCCACACAGTACCAGCCCGATATCACCAGTTATGATTATGATGCACCCATCAATGAGCAGGGTCAGGCTACGCCCAAATACTATATGCTGCGGAATCTGATCCGGCAATATGTTTCCAATACTTTACCCGATATACCTGCTCCCATCAAAACCATAGTGATCCCGTCGATTGAAATGAAAAGGTCACAGAATTTGTGGAACTATATACAATATGACCACCATTCACCCCAGCCCAAACCCATGGAGGACTACGGACAGAATCAGGGCCTGATCGTTTACAGTACCCGCCTCATCGGTCATAAAAGCGGCACACTTAAAATCTGGGAGCCGCATGACTATGCCCTGGTATTTTTAAACGGCGAATTAATCGATACCGTTTACCGGGATGGCGGTCATTGGGAAGTAAAACTCCCGAAGACAAAAGTAAAAGACCCGTTACTTGAAATTGTGGTGGAAGGCATGGGGCACATCAATTTCGCGCAATTCATGATTGACCGGAAAGGCATCACCGACCGGGTTACGCTCAATGGTATGACCCTGATGGACTGGAACGTTGCCCTTCTGCCCATGGATGAACATTTTATTAAAACGGCCAAACCGGATTTGTCTGTCCATACCGATGCTGATAAACCCTGCAATTTCTTTACAGCCGAATTTAATCTGGCAGAAACCGGAGATACCTATTTTGATATGAGCCGGTTTTCCAAAGGAATCCTATACGTGAATGGTCACAACCTCGGCAGATACTGGAATAAAGGGCCGCAGGAAAGATTATATTGTCCCGCATCCTGGTTAGAAAAAGGGACCAATCAAATCCTGCTTTTCGATTTTCATCAGTTGGAAAATGGGGAAATTTCCGGAAAACGATCCTTATGGTAGGCAAATACTACCCTGCAGCATTCAGTTGCCTGCTTTCCTTCTTTTCGCTACATGCATCTGTGCAACAAAAGCCCAATATCGTATTTATCCTGGCAGATGATCTGGGTTATGGAGATTTGGGTTGCTGTGGCCAGAAGCGGAGATCCGGTTAAGCAGGGCTTTGGTCGGTTTTTTGGCTATAACTGTCAGCGGCAGGCCCATAATTATTTCTGCAGCGGCGGTTTTTGGGGAATAAAAAGAGATTTGTACGAAGGAGGCATCCGGGTACCCATGATTGCCTACTGGCCGGCTGTTATCAAAAAGAAAAAAACCAGCGCACAAACAGCCGCTTTCTGGGATTTCTTTCCAACATTTGCTGACATGGCGGCACAATCAACAACTTCTTCTGCACGGGATGGGATTTCGCTTTTACCAACCTTGCGATCCGTGGGAAACCAAAAACAGCATGATGATCTGTACTGGGAATTTCATGAAGACGGCGGAAGCCAGGCTGTGCGCATGGGTAACTGGAAAGCCATACGACTTGATGTTTTGAAAAACCCGGAGGGCCCGATCCGCTTGTTCGACCTCAGTAAAGATCCGCATGAAAAAAATGATGTGTCGGTGCAAAACAGCGGGGTGATGAAAAAAATGAGGCAGATCATGAAAAAAGAACATGTTGAAAATAAAAATTTCCCCTTTATAAAAGATTAACCAGCTCATGAAAAATAAGGCATATCTGATTATCCCGGCCATCGTTCTCCTATTAATTCAAAACGGATTTGCTCAATCCACCGGCGCGTATAAGTCCTGGAATCCCGCATCGGACAGCCTGACGGTAATAGAAGGACAGGCATGGCCCCATGAAGTAAAAAATTATTATGACCGTTTGCCGGCAAAAGCGGAATCTTCCGTGCGCCCGGAAGTTTGGAATCTATCTGAAAATTCAGCTGGTCTTGCATTAAGATTTATAACCGACGCCAAAGAAATCATCATCAGGTATACGGTTGGCGGCGGAATTCAAATGCCGCACATGCCGGCTACCGGAGTGAGTGGCGTGGATATGTATTCCAAAACGATCGACGGCCAGTGGGTCTGGTGTGCCGGCAGATATTCCTTTGGCGATACCATTGAATATCATTTCAGCAACCTCGTTTCAAACGACCAGCATGTAAATAACCGGGAGTATACGCTGTATCTACCCTTGTATAATTCGGTAAAATGGATGGAAATAAAAGTACCGTCGCAGAATTTATTTAATCCCCTGCAGGTTCGCAAGGACCCGCCCATTGTGGTTTACGGCACTTCTATCGCTCAGGGCGGATGTACATCCCGGCCCGGGCTGGCATGGCCGGCGATACTCGGCAGGAAGATGGACAGGCCGGTGGTCAACCTGGCATTTTCCGGGAACGGAAGGCTGGAAAAAGAAGTGTTGAATATGATCGGTAGCATAAAAGCAAAGATTTTTGTACTGGATTGCCTTCCCAATATGGTGCAACCGGGTTTTACCAGCATGGAATTAAAAAAACGACTGGTGAATGCCGTGCAGATGCTGCAAGAGAAACAGCCGGGAGTCCCTGTTTTGTTAACTGATCATGCCGGGTATACCGATGAGTTCACCAATTCGGTACGCCAAAAGCAATACCAGGATGCGAATAAGGCTTCCAGGGAAGTATTTGATTCTTTGGTTTCATCAGGCGATAAAAATATCTACAGATTGTCCAAAGAAGAGATCGGCCTGGATATAGAATGCACCGTTGATGGTACGCATCCGAATGATCTCGGTATGATGCGTTACGCCGAAGCATACGATAAGAAAATAAGGGATATTCTCAACGAGCCTGCGGGAAAAATTGCCACCATGGTGCCGGTTACCCAAAGACGGGATGCGGCAACATACGACTGGGAGACCAGGCATTATAAAGTAATGGCCTATAACCGGGCACATGATCCTGAAACGATCTTTCTCGGTAATTCCATCACCCATTACTGGAGCGGCGAGCCTGCTTCAACCAGGTCTGCCGGACCTGAATCCTGGAAAAAATATTTTGGATCCATGAATGTGGTGAATATGGGTTTCGGATGGGACCGGGTTGAAAATGTATTGTGGCGCGTTTATCACGGCGAGCTCGATCACATCAGGCCCAAACAGATGGTCATGATGATCGGTACCAATAATCTGCAACTCAACAGCGATAAGGAAATCATTGAGGGACTTCAGTTTTTGATCCGCGCCATCCAGACCAGACAACCGTCCATGCATATTCTGGTGCTGGGTATTTTTCCCAGGAGGGATTTGGAAAAAAGGGTCGCGCTATTCAACAAACAACTGGCCGCGGTAAAGTTTAATGCCAACGTGCATTACGCAGATGCGGGCAAACTTTTTTTACAGGCGGATCAGAAATTAAATGAATCTTTATTTTCAGACGGATTACATCCGAACGAAAACGGGTACGGGAAACTGGGTGAATTCATCCATTCCCGTCTGATCTGGTAATGCTTTTCCTGAAATTAATTATTTGGCCGACAAATGTGGAGGAAGCGGAACCTGACCGCTGAATGCATCGGGAACAGGCGGCATCCTGCTGGTCTGTAATGGAATGAGCCCCGACCAGATGGGCAATCCCTGATCTTCTTCATCATCAACGGGCATTCCGGTGCGGATCTTTGCCGAAGCAGAATCAATGGAGAAAGCCAGCGCCGTTGTTTTTATCACTTCCCGCTCCTGTATCGGCCTCAGGTAGTTCCAGCTTCCGGGAACGATCTTGTTGGTCAGCCATTCGAAAGCTTTTGTTTTTTCAATCAGGTCCTCTATTTTCTCTGCCTGCGAGAATATAATCACCGAGCGGTAATTCACGGAATGATGAAAAGCCGATTTAGCCACCACAAGGGCATCCAGATGGGTAACCGATATACAAACGGGTATTCCTTTTTCAATTTCACGGATAAAATGACTACCAACGGAACCGTGAACATAGATTTTGTTTTCATGCCGCACAAAAGCCGTCGGAATGGAAAATGGCTTATTTCCATCGGCATAACTGATGGTGCAGAAAAGTGCGTCATCCAGTATGGCATGGATGGTATCGTTGTCGTATTGCGCCCTTTTGGCCAACCGGCTCGGAACCAGGGGAGATTGATTTGCCATTTTTATTTTATACAAAACTCTATCTTTATTGGATCATGGTAACCGTCCAATTCAAATAAAACAGGTAGTCCAATTAAAATGAAACCCTTTCTGGCCTTATTTACCCTGGATAAGCAGAGCAGGCAGCCGGTTTATTTACAAATAGCGGGTCGCTTAACGGATCTTATCCGGAATGGTCATTTACAGGCCGGCCACCGGTTGCTGAGCACACGGCAGGTCGCGGAGTTGCTTTCCGTGCACCGGAGAACCGTTGTCAGGGCTTATGAAGAATTGCTGGCGCAGGGCTGGCTGGAGAGCCAGATTGGAAATGGAACTTTTGTTGCCCGTCAGCTTCCGGAAATCCGGCCTCAGCGGAGGATGAAAGATAATGCCAGCATTTTAATTTCAACCAAAACAGCCGGTTTTGGTTTTGATGTCCTCCCCCATTTAAACCGCGAAGTGCTCCATGATACCTCCCGGTATCATTTGGATGAAGGCTTTCCGGATTCACGGCTGGCCCCGCTGAAAGAACTTTCCCGTGCCTACAAGCGTCAGATGCTGACCGGCAATCCGTATGTCCGGCTGGGATATGGCGATCCCATGGGCTCATCCTGGCTCAGGCAGGAATTATCGGCGTACCTGAACGAAACCCGCGGATTAAACAGCACATCGGAAAACATCCTCATTACCCGTGGCGTGATTATGGGGATTTACCTGGTGAGCACTTTTTTGCTTAAACCGGGCGACCGGGTTGTTGTTGCGGAGAAAGGCTATCAGGGCGCAAACAGCAATTTTATCCAGGCCGGGGCGAAACTGGTAAAAGTACCCCTGGATGATCATGGCATTCAGACAGCGTGGCTGGATAAATTATGCCTTAAGCAAAAGATCAGGCTGGTTTATATTACTTCCCACCATCATTATCCAACCACGGTAGCCCTGCGGGCCGAGCGCCGGATGCAATTGTTGAAACTGGCAGAAAAACATGATTTCATCATTTTTGAAGATGATTATGATTATGATTTTCACTACCTCAGCAAACCCTTATTGCCGCTGGCCGCTTCAGATGGTTCCGGCAGGGTTTTTTATTGCGGTTCTTTCACCAAAACCATTTCACCGGCATTCCGTGTGGGCTATCTTACCGGTCCGGAGAATGTAATCAGACACCTGGCCCGGTTGCGGCGCATCATTGACCGGCAGGGGGATAGTCTGTTGGAAAATGCCATGGCTGAATTGCTGGAGCAGGGCGTGATCCAGAGACACCTGCGAAAGTCATTGCGTATTTATAAAGCAAGACGGGATATATTTTGTGAACTGCTAAAATCACACATGGGCAATCGATTGGCATTTCAGGTTCCCGACGGTGGTATGGCGGTATGGACCAGGTTTGATCCTGCCATTGATCTTCCGGATCTCGCTAAAAAAGCGCTGCAGAAAGATTTATATTTTTCTGATGGCCGCATACATCAATCCGATGCCCTGATACCCCATGCTACCCGACTGGGTTTTGCTTCTTCCACGCCGGAAGAACTCGAGCGCAGTGTAGAAATCCTGGCAAACCTGATGGGCTCATTCAAAAAATAACGGATCTGAACACAGGCTGATTTGTTATTGATGCGTGAGTCAGATGTTAACC
>DASRLM010000109.1:0-2280 GCA_035648455.1 Puia sp.
CAAATACCAGGCGGAAGAAAAAGCGGTTTCCCCCTGACCGGATAAATGAGTTCTGGCTGCAGTTATTTTTGAAATAAGAAATATAATAAACCAGCTCATCACACATCCGCTTAAAGGATAGGACGTCTGCGGCTGGAAAAGAGACAGGTCAAATACACTCATTACCGTAAACCAGAGACTCTGAAAACCAAGGTCCGGCCGGAGATTGGCAATGCCGGGAACCATTCCGTACAGGTCAAAAACCCGGATGGAATAAATATGATAATTCAGGGTATCCGGATGTATAATGGCCGAGCTGGAGATAAAAAGAATCATCAGTATACTCAACACCAAAAGGGCCAGGTCTGAAACGGACGGTTTTATAAAGGACCTTCCCAATTGCTTAAAAAAAGATTGCCGGTTGGAGGAACTTAAAAAATAGAACAGCACAGGAACCTGTAAAAGCATTTTTATCCATCCGGTCAAAGGCATGAATAAAGAAAAGGAAATGGCGACTATGCCAATAGCCCACATGCCAATGAAGCAAAGCACGGGAAAATCGAATTCAGCAACATCCAACCGGTTGCGGAAGAAAAAAACAACAAATCCCTTTCCCCATACGGTGCATAGGAGGGAAATATATATCCATGAAATCAATTCAAAAGCCATAACTCCTTAATCCTTTATTTTATATTCCCCGTCAAAGGGCTGGTCAGCACTTCCGGGTTTGAGTCTGAATCCGTCAGAAACGGTTTTCCCCCTGGCTTCTAACCTCGGATCCAGTTTATACAGGCAAGGTAATGCGATATCGTAACAGCGCGGGTTCCAATTATTCAATACCCGGGCAGGAATATGTAATTCAATTTGATCCACCACAATGCTTTGTACAGCGGGCACCGGCAGCGGATGGGGGGTGAGAAAGTTTCTGTAATTTTTGCCGGTTACCATTTTCGAAACACCATATATCAGTGTAGCGGAAGCGATCAGATAAAAGGAAATTTTCAGCAGGTGCTTCAAACCCGTATAAAAATAGGGTCCATTTTGAATGGCCGCATAAATTCCAAAAAGCAGGCTGCCCTGAACAAACCGCGGATCAGGTGCAACCAGGAACCAGAAAATCAGCTGTATGATCATGACCATCGTGAATATCAATTGCGGGCGGAGAAAAAATTGTTTTATCCGTACGATGATGAAAAAATAACCCGCGAACGAAAAAATAACCAGCCATCGGTCAGCAAAGAACAAATACTTAAACCAGGCTCCAACCCATCCCGGGAATGCCAGTTGGCGGGTTTCACTGATGGGCAGGAACGTCGGATTTACACGGTTGAAATATTTGATGTATTCTCCTATTCCAACCAAATAGCTTTTGTCTGCCTTCCAGTCGAAAGAAAAGAAATCCAGTTGATAAACCGGGAAAAAAGGGTACCCGGACAGGATGGTATTCCTGATCAGAAAAGGAACGATTAAAACAACGGAACCGGTGATGCAAAAAATGAGCCTTCGCATTTGAAAAGGCCTGAAACCCTGCAGGAAATAAAAAAGACTCAGGATAAGGAGTGGGAAATTCATCATCCTGACGGTAAAAAGGTAAACCGGCCAGATAAACCATTCGACCCGGAATTTTGAAGTACCGGATGCCAAATCAACAAATAAAATAACGACGCAGCAGGTGCTGATAAAATCATAGTTCAAACTGCTGGCACAGCCCCTGATCATGGGCCAGTTGGCCAAACATATTATCAGTATAACCAGGCAGGCCGCCCATTGATTATTAAAACCGGATACGCCTGCTTTTTGTGAAAAGACAAAGCATTTCTCCAGCAGGTAGTAGCAGAACCAGAAGGCCAGCAGACCATTCAATGAGATATAAGTATTCAGACCGTGTACCGGAAAGGTGAGCAGACCGGCTGATACGAACCAGGAAGAGTTGAATCCGAAACGCAAATGCAGGTTGGCAATACCCGGTACGGATCCGAATTCCTGAATCCATTTCACCATCTGGATGTGATAACTGTCCGTATCATCCATCATCACGGGTCCGGCATTCAAAACCAGCACCATCATCAAAAAACAAAGCAGACAGAAGAAAAACAACCTGTTTTTTTGACGGACATCGCTGATGCATTTCTGGAGCACAGCGGAAAATGTTTTCCTGCGCAGGAAGGTGAACAGGAGGCATAACAACAGAACAAACAGGAAAAAAAATAAGCGGAGCGGAAAAAAAAGCACGATCCATTGTCCAACGGCAGTCACCGCGATCAAGCCCGTTATCAGATAATGGACCAGGGGTTTGTTTTC
>DASRLM010000110.1:0-3332 GCA_035648455.1 Puia sp.
GGCAGAAAGCGCATAAATAGCCGGAAAGGCCGGATAATTTCTTTTTTCGTGCTTTAACATCTCCCCCGGCAGATTCAATTGCCTGAAATCCGCTTCCCAGGCGGCTTTTGCCTTTTCCTGGCCCCTGGCCGGCAAAAAAGACAGCAGGTAAAGGGGCACAACAAGAAAACTTATTTTTCGTTGGGATCTATTTTTCATATTTGTATGTAAATTTACGGCGCGATTTTTGTGGAAATGGCGGATTTTTTAAAAACTTCCGTTTTAAAAGCGACGATCCCCTGATTATAAAATGGCATTAAGTCAGTCCCTACAGCAAAAGTTACTGCAAAAACTGTCCCCGCAGCAAATTCAATTGATGAAGTTGCTGCAGGTACCTACTGCCAACCTGGAAGAGCGGATCAAGGAGGAGCTGGAAGAGAACCCCGCCCTGGAAGTGGCCGAAGACGACCATGACGACGGTTTGACGGAAGACACCAAGGATGAGTTTGAAGATAAGGAGGAAGAGTTTGAACCCGAAGGCACGCAGGAGGAATACGACAATATAGATATCAGCGATTACGTGAATGAACACGATGATGAGGTATCCGACTATAAACTCAGGGACGACAACTATCCTGAACAGGACGACAACAAGACCATCTCGCACAAAGTGGAAACCAGTTTTTACGAGTTGCTCCAGGATCAGCTGGGCATGCTGAAACTGGACGACCGGAGCCGTAAAATAGCCGAACAGATAGCCGGAAGTATTGATGACGATGGGTACCTGCGCCGGGAAACGGCATCCATCGTGGATGACCTGGCCTTCCGCCAGAATATGGAAAGTACAGAGGCGGAGGTAGAGTCCGTCATAGCCAAGATCCAGCAGTTTGATCCGCCGGGTGTGGCTGCGCGGAACCTGCAGGAAAGTCTGCTCCTCCAGTTGCAAAGAAAAAAGGCCGAAGGCAAAAGTGTGGAGCTGGCCATCCTGGTGCTTTCAGATTACTTTGACGAGTTCACCAAAAAACATTACGATAAAATTCAACGGGGGCTGAACATCTCGGAAGAGGAATTCCGCGATGTGATCCGGCAGATCGTTAAATTGAATCCCAAACCCGGCGGCCACGTGGGCGGCACAGGGAAGGGGGAAGGTTATGTGGTGCCTGACTTTTTTATTTACAACAACGCCGGCATGCTGGAGCTCACCCTGAATTCCAGAAACGCTCCGGATCTGCGCATCAGCGACGGCTACCGGGACATGCTCAAGGATTATGACCGGGGAACCAAGAAAGATAAACGGCAGAAAGAAGCCGTGCTCTTCATCAAACAAAAAATTGATGCCGCGAAATGGTTCATCGATGCCATCAAACAAAGGCAGCAAACCTTAATCAATACCATGCAGACCATCATGGATTACCAGCATGAATTTTTCGTGACGGGGGATGAAACATCTTTAAAGCCGATGATCCTTAAAGATATTGCGGAAAGAACGGGACTGGATATTTCCACCGTGAGCCGGGTGGCAAACAGCAAATTTGTGCAGACTGAATTCGGAACCTACCGGTTAAAATTCTTTTTCAGCGAATCACTCAGTACGGACAGCGGGGAAGAGGTATCCACACGCGAGGTAAAGAAGATCCTCAGCAACCTGATTGAAGGAGAAAGTAAAAAGAAACCACTGAGTGACGAACGGCTTACCGAACTTCTTCAGGAAAAAGGGTATAATATTGCGCGGAGAACGGTGGCCAAATACCGGGAACAACTGAATATCCCCGTCGCCCGTCTCAGGAGAGAACTCTAATACCAGGCAGATGGATTTCGCTTTGAAGCCTTTGACAGAAAATTCCGGGCAGAACCAGCCCCATCCGGCCCACGCGCTCCGGGTGGCCGCTCATTTTTTTTCGATCCTTTTTCATCCATTATTACTCAGTTCCTACACCATTGCCTTTTTAATCTATCTGCACCCCTCGGCATTTGTGGGTGTTGACGCACACACCCGCCTCCTGCGCATGTCCAGTACGGTGTTGTTCACTTTCTTATATCCGGCTGTTGTGATCTTCCTGGCCTGGCGACTCAAGCTTGTGCGCTCTCTTTCCCTGAACAATATGCAGGACCGCATCGTGGGCTTTATGGTTACCATGTTTTTTTACTGGTGGACCTGGAACGTGTTCCGTAACCTGCAGGATGTTCCTCCGGTGGCGGTTCACTTCGCGCTGGGTTCCTTCCTGGCGATCTGCGGGGGATGGATGTGTAATATATTTTTCAAGATCAGCATGCATGCGCTTGCTGCGGGCGGCCTCTGTGCCTTTTTCATAGCATTTGGGATGCATGATGCATTTGCCTCCGGATTATATATTGCCGTACCCCTCCTTCTTACCGGCCTGGTTTGCAGCTCCCGGCTGATCCTTGGCCAGCACACCCCGTTCGAAATATACAGCGGCCTGCTCGTAGGAGCCCTGGCCCAATGGTTTACCTGGTTATTGTAAAAAAAGAAAAGCCCAATCATAGGGTACGAACCTATATTGAGCCTTTTCACCTTCAAACCATCGGAAGTTTACGTCCGCTTAACCATTGAGTATCTTGGAAGCTTTTAAATATTTTTTTGCAGGATAATAAATAAACAGGCAGGATCCCCCTTTTATATCCTCAATAACATCAGACACATCACTGATGGGAACCGCCGGACAGCCAAAACTCCGGCCATTGGCCCGGTTTGATTGTAAAAAACTTTCTCCCACATATTCAGAACCATGCACGACGATATTCCGCCGGTCCGCTTTATCATTAAACCCCTTTTCCAGTCCGTGGATCTTTAACGACAGGCCGTGCTTGCCCATATAGGTCTGTTCGGTTACATAAAATCCAAGACTGCTTTTATGTGAGCTGGCGCTGTTGGAGAAGGTTTTCGCATACTCACCCCCCGAACGTCTTCCGTGGGCTACAAAAGTATTGACCAGGATTTTCTTATTCTCCAGATCAACAACGTAAAGGCGGCGGCTCCGGGATGACTGGCTGAAATCACAGATTGTAATTACATCGCTCCTGGTCAGCTTGTGCTGCTGCAGCAAAACCAGGTAACCTTTATAGGCATATTCGAAAACGGACCGCTTAAGACCGGATTCTTCGAGGTCGATCTCATTATAGAGTCCGCTCACTTCAGCCTCAAATTTGATCGAGGATCCGCCAATATTGAACCGGGAAGGAAATGTTTTCAGGGAAGTGGCTCTTAGCCCATTGTTTGTTTCCAAAACGGGCGCAAGCAATAAGAGTAAATTCAAAAAGGTTACGGCTAAAACACGATACGTTTTTTGCATAGGGTATACGGATGTTGGATTAACGGGTCAAAGGACTAAAAT
>DASRLM010000111.1:0-3025 GCA_035648455.1 Puia sp.
GAACTGGGACCTCGTTATTGATATCCAGGTGAGTCATGGGAACAGTGTACTGAATCTCGGATATGCCACTTCGGAAGACAGGGAGACGCTGGCCAATAGTTATACCACCGTGCTGAACGCATGGACCCCCACCAATGAGAACACCAGTATTGCGCAGGTAAGATTAAATGCAGATGGCCCTTCCCTGAGACAGGATAGTCATTATCTGGATGATGGGTCCTTTATAAGAGGGAGGAACATATCGCTCGCCTATACCCTGCCCAAAGAACTCACCGGGAAGATCCACCTGAATAACCTGAGGCTGTTTGCAGGCATCCAGAATGCTTTCCTGATCACAAAATACAAGAATGGATATGACCCCGAAGTATCCACTTACCCACAGGCTTTTGCATATGGAATCGAATTCTATGCCTTGCCGAAGGCCAGGACATTTAATGTCGGAGTAAATGTAAATTTTTAACTTTCAACTTCCCTTTTTTATGCAAAAAGTAAAAATATTTCAGGCGCTGTTGTTTGCAGCTATCATCATGAGTTCATCCTGTAAAAAATTCCTGGAAGAGACTCCCAAAAGCTTTTATACCCCCGATAACTATTATACCAGTCTGAAACAGGCCCAAAATTCGGTGAATGGCGTTTATGCATTTACCCGGGATTTCTATGCCAGCATCGGATTGTTCAGCGAAGATGCCATGTTCATGCTGGAAATGCCTACCGGCCAGGCCAGGACCGAGACGAACCAGTCGAATAATAACGCGAATTTGCTGAACCTGACGATGACCCCCACGGATCTGTATTTTAACACCTGGTGGAGAAGTTCCTATAAAGGGATAGATGCGGCAAATCTGGCCATCAAAAATATTCCAGGTATCCCTGAGTCGATTGTAACACCCGCTGAAAAATCGCAATTGCTGGGACAGGCGCAGTTTCTGCGGGCATGGTTCTATTTTAATCTGGTCAGGATATTCGGCGATGTGCCTTTGATAACAGAGCCGACTGCAAGCGCCAGCGGACTGCAGGTAAAAAGGGCGGCAACAAAAGACATCTACGAGCAAGTGATCCTTCCCGACCTCCTGTCCGCGGAACAAAGCGGGTTGCCTTTTTTAGATAATACCGGAAGGGTGGACATTGGCGCGGTAAAAGCATTGCTGGCTAAAGTTTATGAATCAATGGCCGGATTTCCATTACAGGAAACGGATAAAATGGCGCTGGCTAAGCAGAAGGCTTACGAGGTCATCACTTCCGGAAGTTACACTTTGTATCAGAACTACGATGAATTCAGGGATCCTGCCAATGACAACAAAAAGGAAAATATTTTTATGGTGCAGTTTGCTCAGGGTATTGCCACCAACCCTATGTTCTCATTTACGCTGCCCAACTTCAGCTATATATCTAATGGACAAACTGAAATAGGAGCCTTACTGCCGGATCCGGACTTTTATGCCTCTTATGAGCCGAATGATAAGAGAACGGAGAACAAGCAGTTTTTCTATTCTCATTACCCCAATTTTCAAACCGGTACTGATGTTGTCTTTACGAATGGACAGCATATATTTAAATACTTCGATGATGTGGTGCAGCAAACGGGACTTGGATCGGGAAAGTGTTTTCCTGTGATCCGACTTTCCGATATCATGTTATTATATGCAGAAGCGCAGAATGAGGCAGACGGGTCCCCTGATGCGAATGCGTATACTTATCTCAACGACATCAGGACAAGGGCAAATCTGCCTCCTTTGTCCGGGTTGTCCCAAGATCAGTTCCGCATAGCTGTATGGAAGGAACGTAATCACGAGTTGTGTTATGAAAATCAGACCTGGTTTGATATGGTAAGGACGAGAATGGTATTTGATACAAAAAACAACATCTTTGTACCCATGGTTGGATATACATTCCCGTCCGGTGGCAGCAGTACTTTACAGGAAAAGCACTACTTATTTCCCATACCACAGGCTGAAATGGATGCAAATCCCAATCTGGCGCCAAATAACCCCGGCTATTAGTTGGGGAAAAAGCTAATTGACATACAGTGACATTGAAGATGCGAGGCGAGTTCTATATTATACTGGTCTGTCTGACCGCAGGCTTTGGAGGATTCTTATTTGGATTTGATACTGCCGTAATCTCGGGCTCCATTGGTTTTTTGCGGGATAAATTTCATTTATCGGCATCGATGGAAGGATGGCTGATGAGTTCTGCCCTGGTGGGTTGTGTGTTGGGCGCAGCAATAGCCGGGTATTTTGCCGATAAATATGGACGTAAGAAAATATTGTTGCTCTCAGCCGTTTTGTTTGTCGTATCTGCCCTGGGTTGCGCGGTTGCTGAAACGCCGTCTTTCCTTGTCCTGGCCAGGATCTTTGGCGGTGTTGGCGTCGGTTTTGCTGCTATGGTAGCGCCAATGTTCATTTCGGAACTGGCGCCGGCCAAATGGAGAGGGCGCATGGTGTCCTTGTACCAGCTTGCCATTACCCTGGGCATATTATGCTCTTACCTGTCGAATTCTTTTCTGCTGCAGTATGCCGGCAGTCATGGCAAGGAGAGCTCCGGGCATTTTATGCATTTTTATATGGTGACTGAAGTCTGGCGTGGTATGCTGGGTTCCAATATGCTGCCTGCTTTATTATTTTTCGTTTTCCTTCTTTTTGTACCGGAAAGTCCGAGATGGCTGATTGCTAAAGGAAGGACCTCCGATGCAAAAATGATCCTTACCCGGATTAACGGAAAGGATTGGGCTTTGACTGAAGTGATGGAGATCGAAAAGACGATTGCTGGTGAAACAGGTAGCTTCAAAGACCTGCTAAGGCCTGAATGGCGCATAGCATTGATCATTGGGCTGGCTCTTCCGTTCCTTAGCCAGCTATCGGGCATTACCACAGTGATGTATTATGCCCCCGGTATTTTCGAGAAGGCGGGATTTAAATCCAATTCGGCATTCGGCAGTGCGGCGGTCATCGGTTTTTTTAATATGCTGTTTACTTTTGTCGCCATCTGGAAAATTGATAAATGGGGACGAAAGCCCTTATTGATC
>DASRLM010000112.1:0-8552 GCA_035648455.1 Puia sp.
AAAATTCCAATTCTTTTTAAATCTGGCAGAAAATGATTGGATAAAGCTTTGAAAGGCGTCCTTCAAATACTTAAGGTGTTTAACCTGGTAGCCCAAAATGGCGATTTACATACCATATTCAAATTGAATTCTTTTTTAATAGGAAAGATAGGCCTGCTGCCTTATTAAAATATAAAAATTAGTTAGCGTAAAGTTCTTTGACTTTGCAGAGCCATAGAAGCCAAAATGATTTTCTTTTTTTCGGAAATTTTGTCTTCAAGGCCACTCATATCGTCCATGATTTTCTCTTCATCTACATCGGCATAGATTTGGGTTGTTGCTATCTTGCTATGGCCCAGCATCATTTGAACGGTTTCTAATGGAACTCCATTTTTTAATGCAACGGTTTTTGCGAATGTGTGACGGGCTATATGAAATGTCATGGGTGTATCGATACGACATACCTCCCGAAGAACTCTAAGATTTTTGTTGAGATGCTGATTGCTGATATGAGGGAAAATGGTGCCCCTTTGTATGGCATCCGGATGGATTTTATACCTATCTATAATCTCTATGGCTAACCGGAGCAAAGGAACCGGTGAAAGGCCACCGGATTTTGTCCGGTATATTTTACACCACATTGTTCCGTCCAGGCTTTGTTCCAGGTCATTATCTTTTAGCGAAATAGCATCTACGTAGGCCAGACCGGTATAGCAGCTGAATAAAAATAGATCTTTTACGTAGTTAAGCTTTTCATCAGAGATCAGCTGCTGCTGTAAGGCGACAAGTTCCTGCATGGTTAGTTTTTTGCGTCTGTTTTTCTTTAGCGGACAGCTGTATTTTTCAAAAGGATTTGTCGTAAGCCATTCTATTTCAACCGCCCAATTAATCATGCGCTTAAACCTTTGAACGTGCTTGGCCAGGCCATTCCCAAAACAGGGATCATGTTCTTTTATGGGATTGCTGCGGACAAAATGTTCAAAATCAGTCGCTAGTTGCATATTGAGCTGTGAAAGAAATATATCGCCGTCAGGATGTTGCTTTCCGAGAAATAGTTTGATATAGCGGATTGTTGTTTCATAATTTTTAAACCCACCCCATTTAAGTTTTTCTTCCCAGATCTTTTTATAATAGTCAAGAAGTTCATGGAGTTTGTGCCCTTTTTGCCTGGTTTGTACTCCAAAATATTCCTGCTTCAGGGTTTCGGCAGTGATTAAAAAATCGTTTTCCTGAAGAAGCCGGTACTTGTGTTTTATTTTGAACCGGACATCGTCAATGTATTTATTGAGCGCTTTGACTTCAATTGATTTTCCTTTAACGGTTTCTTGCCTGAAGTTCCAATCTGTGGCGTTGATCCGTTCCTTAAGAGAGATTTCCCGGCGTTCTCCGTCAACCTGGATACGGGCAAAAATGTATGCCTTTTTATTGTCGTCCTTGCATCTTCTGATGATAAAATCGACTCCGAATGAATGTGTGGTTTTCATGACGGTGATTTTGATAGTTTTTGAAATGATTTGATTTCGCTCTTCACTTTTTCACGCAGTCCGCAGGTTCGAATCCATTTCGAATCCTATCAAAAGAGATCAAAAAAATTGACCTAATTTGTTGTGATTCAGATAATTGACGTCTTACTGGTGAGTCAAACCGTGTGCCGGAGTGAGTTCACCTTATAGCTCACTGGAGATTTGATATTTTCTGATAAAAACTGATGTGGAGAAAATAGAAAAAGCCTGTAAATAAATGCTTTATACAGGCTTTGATTCTTTTAGAAAGACATTCTGTCGGGATGACAGGATTCGAACCTGCGGCCCCTACGTCCCGAACGTAGTGCGCTACCGGGCTGCGCTACATCCCGCGCTCCTGAAACCTCCAAGCCTGTTGATTCTTAAAAGTCAGTGGTTAAAAGATTTGTTCCTGCTTTATTTTCCAGGAAAACACAAAGCAAAAATAGCATTTAAGGGCTATATTCAAAAACTGTCTCTTTTAAACGCCTCTGACGAAAAAACGCCATCGTTATCCCGGAGTGGCGACTGAATTTTCAACCACCTCCTTTAACTTTTTCAGCACGGCATTCCAGTTTTCCGTAACGTGATCTTTTTCTTTTTCAGAAAGCACATTATCCTGGGTAAGCGTAACCGTAGTTTGATCTCCTTTTGAATCCAGCGTATACGTTACCAGGTTGTAATTTTCCGGTTTGTCTTCTTTCCCGCCTACCGAACTCCAGTACGTGCTCTGAAATAATTTATCCGGCGTCATTTTTTTAATTACACCTTTATCGTGATATTTTTTGCCATTATATGTTCCTTCATAGCTGATCGGACTGTTTTCTTTCCAGTCCGAAGTAACGCTGGTGCCCATCAGGTATTTTTTAATCAGCGCTGGTGTGGTCAGTGCCTTCCATACCTGCGCAGCTGTTGCGTCCACAGTGATGGATGCTTCCGCAGTCATTTTATTTTTCATGATGTTTCCTTTTACATGGTGAATGATCGTGCCATTTGAAAATCGGTGCAGAAATCATACCAGCGGCCGGCCGCCTTATACCACGAGTCAAAAGACGGCCATAAACACTACTGCCTCCTATACAGGCCCTTGCCCCGGAAGCGCCTTCAGATTTTTTATGGGGAACATTTTATTAATACCTAACTTCTCGAAAATTCAGTGCATGAAATTACTTTTTCCGGGGATGATGTTTTTTTTGGTACTGTTGTATTTCCCCCATTCCGGATTTTCCCAATATAAAACAGATCAGAAACTCGAAAAACAACTCAAAGTGCTGCTGGACTCCTTTCATGGCACCGCAGGCGTTTATGTCCGTAACCTGAAAACCGGTAAAGAAGCGGCCATCCATGCGGATACGCTGTTTCCAACTGCCAGCATCATCAAACTCCCTATTCTCGCCGGCATATTTAATAAAATCGATGCGGGTGAATATACGTATCACCAACCCCTTGTTTATCATGATTCCATTTCGAGGGGCGGATCGGGACTGATGCAGTATTTTAAGGATACCACGAAGATAGATTTGAGAACGGCCATCGTCCTCATGATCACCCACAGCGACAATACCGCGGCTGTCTGGTGTGAAAAACTCGCCGGGGGTGGTCAGGTTATCAACAGCTGGCTGGCAGACCATGGTTTTCAGTTCACCCGGCTGAATGCGCGGACGCCAGACAGGGAGGCGAACAGGGAGTTATACGGCTGGGGTCAGACCACTCCCAGGGAAATGGCAGAATTACTGGTGATGATCAGGGAGGGTAAAGCGGTGAGTGCCGCTGCCAGCGAATGCATGTACCGCATACTTACCCAGGTCTTCTGGGACGAATATGCACTTTCACAGATCCCGCCTTATGTGCAGACCGCATCCAAACAGGGCATGCTGGATGAATCCAGGTCGGAAGTGGTGCTGGTGAACGCACCTCATGGGGATTATGTATTTTATGTGGCCACAAAAAATAACAAGGATCAGCGGTGGGAACCGGATAATGAAGCCTGGCAGCTGGCACGGAATTTATCGGCCTTTTTATGGAATTATTTCGAGCCCCGTTCCGGATGGAAACCTGCTGTGGGTGTTGAAAAATATTTTCACTGACCGGCACCGGCTATTCCGTTGCGCCGGTGACGCAGCCGGATGGTGGCATTTCCGTTGAAATCGCTGGACATATAAGTCTCGTATCTTTTCTCGCCGTCACTGATCACCATCAGTGCGGTATTCGGCGGATATTTTCCCAGGTTTTCTGCAAACATGCTCACTTCATTCACATCTTTCGTGCTGTCCAGCTTCACGTACACGTTAAAGGCGCGTTCGGTGAGACCCTGATGGGCAACTACCAGCGCGCCATTCAGAAATACCGAAATACTGTCGCCATCCACTTCCGCATTATCATAAAAACTCAGCCGCACACTATCTGAACCCACGTCGATCAGTTTGCTGACGATCTGTTTTCTTTTTTTATACTCCGTGTTGATTTTGACTAAGTCCGGGGGAAGAACCGGTTTATCCTCCGCTTTGACAACCGGTGTGCCGTTTTGTTTTTCTGCATCAGCCGTTGCATTACCGGAAGTTGTTGTTTCCTTATTTCCGGTATTTGCCACGGACGTTTCCCTGGCCTCTTTCAGCTTTGCCGGAGATGGGGCTGTGCCTGATTTATTTCCTGCTATGGCGCCAGCGGGAAGATCCGTTGCTTTCGTTTGTTTTGCTGAATCCGCCATGGCCGTCAATTCGGATTCTGTCCGCGCATCCTTTGCTTTCACCAGTTCCACAGGAGGTGGTTGGGGTTTCCAGAAGGAACGCGTGCTCGTCATATCTTTAAAAATGCTGTCTTCCACCTTAGCCTCAGCGTACAGCGTGTAATTGACACGGAGGTCCGGGCAGGTATACGTGTATTTTTTATCCCGGTAGAAATAGCCGGACAGTTCTGATTTCACTTTAGAAACCCGTAGGGTGCCATAAAAACTGGTGATGCAATCCACACCGTTCTCGGTGGAATTCGTTCTGTAAAAAATAATGGGGATATCGTTGATCACCACTCTCCGCGTGGCTTTGTCATAGGTCCCTTTCACCACGAAACTCTGGTAAACATCCTTGAAATAATAGCCAAAAAATCCTTTTACCCTATTCCCTTTCTGGGCAATGATGAGTTCAGTCAGGTAATTGTTCTGGATGCCGGACACTTCCACGTTGGCCTGTCCATACCAGTATCCGGTAACGGATTGAGCGTGACTGGCTGTTGCCACAAGCAGTGTAAAGAAAACGATCAGATTTTTCATGGGTCTTTTAGTATGGGTGATCGACATGATCTAACGTATTAATCTGGCAATCATTATACCACCATGTGTTTATTTTACCCTTCCGCTCAAAAAGGATGTATAACCCTGAGGCAAAACTACTTCATATATCTTTTGATCTCCCGTTCCGTATCCCGCTGCCTGATGGAATCCCTTTTATCGTGCAGTTTTTTTCCCTTTCCGAGGCCAATCTGCATTTTAACCAGGCCCTTTTCATTAAAGTAAACCCTTAGGGGAACCACGGTATAGCCCTTGTCCTTCAATTTGGCCTCCAGCCTGCGTAATTCCCTGCGGTTCAACAGGAGTTTACGGTCATGAACGGCAATATGGTTGTTGGTGGTACCAAAACGATATTCGGCAATATGCAGGTTCCTCACCCAGAGTTCAGACTTAAAAAACAGGCAGAAGCTGTCGGCAAAGCTCAGTTTTCCCTCGCGGATGGACTTTACTTCCGTTCCCACCAATACCATACCCGCATCGAGTTTCTCCTCGATCTGGAATTCATGATAAGCTGATCTGTTCCTGATTTCCGTCATGGTTTATAAAAAGTACGCAAAGTTAGGATAGATGCTCAGTTCCTGAGCAGGGTGAGGATGGTGGCTATCTTTTGTTTTAATTCTTTCCGGTTTACGATAAAATCCAGAAATCCGTGTTCCAGGAGGAATTCGCTGCGCTGAAAACCTTCCGGCAGGTCCTTTTTGATGGTTTCCCGGATCACGCGGGGACCGGCAAAACCAATCAGTGCGCCGGGTTCGGCGATGTTCAGGTCGCCCAGCATGCCAAAAGAAGCAGAAATCCCTCCGAAAGAGGGATCCGTGAGTAAAGAGATATAGGGAATACGGGCATCGGTCATCTGGGAAAGCTTGCCGGACACCTTGGCCAGCTGCATCAGTGAAAATGCACTCTCCATCATCCGGGCACCACCCGATTTGCAGATGATCATCAATGGCGCCCGGTGCTCCAGACAGTAGTCCACGGCCCGCGCAATGCGTTCGCCCATCACACTACCCAGTGATCCGCCGATGAATTCAAAATCCATGCAACCCACCACCATGTGATGATCCTTCACCTGGCCAACTGCGATCCGGATCGAATCTGTAATATCCGTTTTGCTCCAGGTTTCTTCCAGTCTTTTCTCATACGACTTTAAATCCGTGAAATGCAGAAAATCCTTCGACCGGATGTTCTCATACAGCACATCATATTTATTATCGTTGAACAGAATCTCGAAGTATTCGTCGCTGCCGATGCGGTGGTGGTGGCTGCATTTGGGACAGACAAACAGGTTTTCCCGCAGCTCGGTCATCGTGCAGATGTAATTGCAGCTCGGACATTTGGTCCAAAGGCCCTCCGGGGTTTCTTTTTTGTCGGCCGTACTGGTCAGAATTCCTTTTTTGATCCGCTTGAACCAATTCGTTTTCATCTCCTCTGTGGTTCCTTCCTCACCCGAAAGATTGGCTTCAAAATCTTCTTCGCGTTTCATCAAAAACAGATTTTTGAGGGGCTAAGATAGGGATTTCCCATTTCCTGACTTATTTTTGCCTTATTCTACTGATTCTCAATTTTCAAGACAAATATGAAATGGTCTGAATTTTTCACCTCGTCCGTCGGAAAGAAGTTTATTATGTCCTTAACGGGAATTTCCCTCATCGCTTTCCTGGTGGTGCATGTTGGCATCAATGCCACCATCTGGGCCGGCGACGGCGGAGAGATGTTTAATAAAGCTTCTCATTTCATGGCCACCACCATAGTGATCCGCATCATCGAAGTGGGATTATTTGCCGGGCTGCTCCTGCACGTCATCCAGGGCCTGGTGCTGGAAGTGCAAAACCGGAGCCGGCGTAAAACCGGGTATGCCGTCCGGCTCGGCAACCGGGGCAGCAAATGGTACAGCCGCAGTATGGGATTGCTCGGAACCCTCCTGCTTTTTTTTCTCATCCTGCATCTTTCGCATTTCTGGGTTCCTTCCCGCTTCGGTGATCTGCCCACGGTGGACATCGACGGCAAAGAGGTTGCCAACCAGTATGCGGAAATCCTTCGCGTGTTTCAGAATCCTGTTGTGGATGTATTGTATATTATCGGTTGTGCATCCCTGTTATACCACCTGCTGCACGGGTTTCAGAGCGCCTTTCGGACGCTGGGTGTGCCCAATGGGAAATACATCAGCCTCATCAGGATAGTGGGATATGCCTTTTCGGTAATCGTTTCCGTGGCCTTTGCCATGATGCCGGTTTCGGTTTATCTGGCATGGGTGAGTTGAAGAATTTTCAAATCATCAAATTTTCAAATTAAAATTGACCGGTTCTTAAAAATAAAAACTCTCTAACTACTATGCTCGATTCAAAAACGCCCCCGGGACTCTTAGAGCAGAAATGGAACGACTACAAGGGACATATCAAACTCGTGAATCCGACCAACAAGCGGAAGATCGAGATTATTGTGGTGGGTACCGGGCTTGCCGGCGCCTCTGCCGCGGCAACCCTGGGCGAACTGGGATATAAGGTAAAATCCTTCTGCTTCCAGGACTCCCCGCGCAGGGCCCACAGCATAGCGGCCCAGGGTGGCATCAATGCGGCAAAAAATTATCAGAATGACGGGGACAGTGTGTACCGGCTGTTTTATGAAACCATCAAGGGAGGCGATTACCGTTCCCGCGAATCCAATGTGCACCGGCTTGCGGAAGTGAGTGTCGATATCATCGACCAGTGTGTGGCACAGGGAGTTCCTTTTGCCAGGGAATATGGGGGCCTGCTCAGCAACCGTTCCTTTGGAGGAACCCAGGTACAGAGGACTTTTTATGCGGCCGGACAAACCGGTCAGCAATTGCTGCTCGGTGCATACCAGGCCCTGGAAAGGCAGGTGGCCCAGGGAAATGTGGAAGTCTACGCCCGTCATGAGATGCAGGAGTTGGTCGTGATAGATGGCAAAGCGCGCGGCATCATTACGCGCAATCTGTTAACCGGCGAACTGGAAAGACATTTTGGCCATACCGTCGTGCTGTGCTCCGGGGGGTATGGGAATGTATTTTATTTGTCCACCAACGCCATGGGTTGTAATGTAACGGCTGCATGGAAAGCGCATAAACACGGTGCCTATTTTGCCAACCCCTGTTATACACAGATTCATCCCACCTGCATTCCGGTGTCGGGGGACTACCAGTCGAAGTTAACCCTGATGTCTGAATCGCTGCGCAACGACGGGCGCATCTGGGTTCCCAAAAAACAAAACGATACCCGTAAACCAAGAGATATTCCCGAAGGGGAAAGGGATTATTACCTGGAAAGAAGGTATCCGGCCTTTGGAAACCTGGTTCCGCGGGATGTGGCCAGCCGCGCCGCCAAGGAACGATGCGATGCCGGTTATGGTGTGGGTACTTCCAAACAGGCGGTTTATCTGGATTTTTCGGATGCGATTCAACGGTATGGTCATGTGGTGGTTCACAAACGGCGCGCGGAAAATTCAACGGCGGAGCAGGTCGGGGAATTCGGAAAAGAAGTGGTAAAGGAGAAATACGGAAACCTCTTCGATATGTACGAAAAAATTACCGGAGAGAATCCTTATGAAGTGCCCATGCGCATCTACCCCGCGATCCATTATACCATGGGGGGGCTCTGGGTGGACTATGAGCTAATGACCAGCATCAGGGGGCTGTACTGTTTGGGTGAAGCCAATTTTTCCGATCACGGGGCGAACCGGCTGGGCGCCTCCGCCCTGATGCAGGGCCTGGCGGACGGATATTTCGTGATTCCGTATACCATCGGCAATTATCTCGCTGATGAAATCCGCAC
>DASRLM010000113.1:0-8023 GCA_035648455.1 Puia sp.
CGTTCTTCTTTTCATAACCGCCATAATCCTCCCTTTTTTGCAAAGTATTGAAAGGAAAAGGGAAGGTAAATTAAGGAATTATTAATTTAGGGGGTGGGAGAGAGAATTTGAAAATTTGAGGATTTGAAAATTTGAAAATGCCATTACACAGCCATCATATTATATATTTGCTTAATACAAGGCATTCGATTGAGTTAATCGGCCTTTCCCATTGCATTCAATCCTGCAGTCGGGTTACCTCATTCATTTTCAAATTTTCAAATCCTCAAATTTTCAAATTCCCCTCTTTCCTCCCTGAATTAATAATTCCTTAATTTACCATCCCTTTCCCTTTCAATACTTTGCAAAAAAGGGATGGTTATGGCGGTTATGAAAAGAAGAACGATTCCGAGGGATATCAGCTGGCTGGCATTTAACTCCCGGGTATTGCAGGAAGCGGCGGATTCTTCGGTACCCCTTCGGGAAAGGGTAAAATTCCTGGGCATATTCTCCAACAACCTCGACGAATTTTTCCGGGTGCGGGTGGCCGCACTCAACCGGATGAAAGAATTCAGTGGCAAAGGCAAGCTGAACATGCACATGGAAACGGCTCCGCAAAAGATCCTGGACCAGATCCAGGACATTGTGCTGGTTCAGCAGGAACGTTTTGATGAGATCTGGAAAAACATCAACGCGGAAATGATCCAGGAGAAAATATTTCTCATCACCGAAAAAGAACTGAACAAGGAACAGCAGAAATTCGTACAGAATTATTTTGAAGAAGAAGCGCGGCCAAACATCATTCCCCTGATGATCCAGAGCATTCCACAGTTTCCCTACTTGCGCGAAAAATCCATTTACCTCGGTGTGGTGCTTTCCCGTAAAGCGGGCAGTTCGGAGGAAAAAAAATACGCCCTGATCGAGATCCCGACCCGCGTGCTGGGCAGGTTTGTGATTCTCCCGTCCCAGGCCGCCGACGAACACCACATCATCCTGCTGGAAGATGTGATCCGATATAACCTGAAAAGCATATTTTCCTATTTCGGATACGACCGTTACCGCTCCTGGGTTTTTAAGGTCACCAAAGATGCCGAGATCGATATTGACAATGATTTATCCACCACCCTGATCGAAAAAATAGAAAAGGGACTCAGGAACAGGCGGAAAGGAAAGTTTGTCCGTTTTGTTTTTGACAAAGAAATGGATCCCGATCTTTTGAATTTCCTCATCAGGGGACTTTCCCTCACCAAAAAAGGAAATGTGATCGCTGGCGGACGCATCCACAACTTCCGGCATTTTATGGAATTTCCGGATGTATTTCCAAGGAAAGGCCAACGGAAAAAACCGTTCCTTCCGCCCCTGCTCGGAAAGAGCCATCGCATTACCGATATCGTGCTGGAGCAGGACCTGATGTTGCATTTTCCCTATCACTCATTCAACCCGGTCATTGACATGTTGCGGGAAGCCGCCATAGATCCCGATGTTACTTTCATCAAGATCACCTGTTACCGTCTGGCGCCGAATTCAAAAGTGATCAATGCCCTTATCAACGCGGTAAGAAATGGAAAACAGGTTACCGCCATGATGGAATTCCGGGCCCGGTTCGACGAAGAAGCCAATCTGGAATGGAAGGAAAGGCTGGAGGAAGAAGGCGTAAAAGTGATAGACATCATTCCCAACATGAAAGTGCATGCCAAGCTCTGCATCATACGCAAAAAGAGCGGCCAGCGAAGCATTCATTACGGGTTTGTAAGCACCGGCAACCTGAATGAAAAGACCGCCACGATGTATGGCGACCATTGCCTTCTTACCAGCAACCGCAACATCATGGCCGATGTAAACCGGATGTTCACCTACATGGAAAAATGGAAAAACGGTTTGGGCCCTTTAAAAGCCTGCAAAACGCTTATTCCCTGCCCCATCATGCTGCGTAAGGAATTATACCGGATGATCAACGCCGAAATCAAGGCGGTAAAAAATAAAAAAACCGCTTCGATCATTCTGAAAATAAATTCGCTTTCGGACCAGGAACTGATCTATAAATTATACGAAGCCGCTCGCGCCGGTGTGGAAATCAAACTGATTGTGCGGGGCATATTCTGCATGCTTCCCGAAAACAAAAAATTTAAAAAACAGGTAACTGCCATCAGCATCCTGGATGAGTACCTGGAACACGCACGGGTATTCATCTTCCACAATCACGGCAAAGAAAAAGTTTATATATCTTCGGCAGACTGGATGGTCCGCAACATGGATCACCGGGTGGAGGCAACCTGTCCCGTAACGGATGCGGACATCCGCAAAGAGCTGAAGGATATCCTGAATATCCAGCTGGCAGATAATGTAAAGGCCCGTTGGCTGGATAATGGTTTGCAGAACAAATACAAAAAGAACCAGTCGAAAAAAATCCGTTCACAAATTGAAATATATCAATACCTGAACCAGAAAAACATCAGAACGCTGCCGGAATCAACCGAACCGGGTCCGGCATCCGTAACCGATTTGCTGATTCCGGTATAATAAAATCCATACATACTGATGATACTGGCAGCCATAGATATAGGAAGCAATGCAGCAAGGCTGCTGATCACGGAGGTGATGGTAAGTGATAAAAAAGCGGTCTTTGAAAAATTAAACCTCGTGCGGGTGCCGCTCCGGCTCGGCTTTGATGTATTTGATCAAAAGGAAATCTCCCCCGCCAAAGCCTCCATGTTTCTCAATTGCATACGATCCTTCAAATACCTGATGGATGCCTATGGCGTGGTGAAGTGCAAAGCCGCGGCCACCTCCGCCATGCGGGACGCCCGCAACAGTGCGGAGATCCTGGAATCCGTTCGCACGGAAACCGGGATAAACATCGAAGTGATCAGCGGCGATGATGAAGCTTCCTTTATTTATGAAAATCACATTGCAGAAAACCTCGACAAGGAAAATGCCTACTTGTATATAGACGTGGGCGGGGGCAGCACCGAACTCACCTGTTTTGCCGATAACCGCCTGCTGTTCAAAAAATCTTTTAACATCGGCACCATCCGGTTGATCAAAAACCAGGTTACAGAAGCGCACTGGGACCAGATGAAGGATTTTCTGAAAAAAGAAATACGGGGAATCGCTAAACACATCACCGCCATTGGCTCGGGCGGTAATATCAATAAGGTATTTTCCATGTCCAAGCGAAAAGACGGAAAGCCGCTTAACCTCGAACTGTTAAAAGATTATTATAAGGAGCTGAATAGTTTTTCCGTGACGGACCGGATGCGGCTGTACAACCTGAAAGAGGACCGTGCCGATGTTATTGTGCCCGCCCTCCAGATTTATGTCAACGTGATGCGGTGGATCGATGCCCAGGAAATATTCGTTCCGAAAATTGGCCTGGCCGACGGTCTGATCCAGGCCCTCTACCGGGAACTCAGCGCATTGAGTCCGGCTGAACCCGCTGATTAACACTGGCTGAAAGATAATAATTCCCTTCATTCAGATGGAGGAATTATCTTTATACACTCAACCTGAAACCAGATGGTTCCCAAAAAAATCACGACGCACATCATTCAGAACATGAAGGCCGCCGGTGAGCGGATTTCCATGATCACGGCCTATGATTTTTCTTTTGCCAGGTTGTTCGACAAGGCAGGCATTGATGTAATCCTGGTCGGTGATTCGGCCTCTAATGTAATGGCCGGTCATGAAACCACCCTGCCGATCACTCTGGACCAGATGATCTACCATGCTTCTTCCGTTATCCGGGGCGTGAGCCGCTGCCTGGTGGTGGTTGACCTGCCTTTCGGCTCGTATCAGTCCAACTCCAAGGAAGCCCTCATATCAGCCGTACGGATCATGAAAGAAACAGGCGCCCATGGTGTAAAACTGGAAGGCGGGGAAGAAGTGATGGAATCGGTGAAAAGGATACTGGCGGCAGGCGTACCGGTGATGGGACACCTGGGCCTTACCCCTCAATCCATTTATAAATTCGGAACGTATAGTGTACGGGCCAAAGAAGAAACGGAGGCGTCAAAATTAAAGTCGGATGCAAAAATGCTGGAAGAAGCCGGTTGTTTTGCCATCGTACTGGAAAAGATCCCGGCACTGCTGGCCAAAGAAGTGGCCGAGAACATCAGCATTCCTGTTATCGGTATTGGCGCCGGAAAATATTGCGACGGACAGGTGCTTGTGATGCATGACCTGCTGGGCATAAACACAGAATTCAAACCGAGGTTCCTGAGGCAATATCTGAACCTCCAGGAACCCATAACAAACGCCGTGGAACGTTATATCGCTGATGTGAAATCTAAGGACTTTCCCAATGAACAGGAACAATATTAAAACAGCTTACCGGATATCCGCATTCAGGATTTCATACATCTCCAGGTTGTTGTCGCCGCTTTTTAACCTGACATACAGGGCCTTGCAACTTCCCGCAGCGGCAGACTCCGATACCACTTTCACCTTATCATAAAACATCTTCTTCAACTGTTTTTTTTCTTTTTCAATGCTGTTTTTTGCTGCGCTGAAATCGGAAGAAGTACCGTGATCGGTTTTTTCTGCCAGCAGGGCCATATGACGATGGTCAAAATTGGAAGAAGACAGGTTGAGTATCTGACAGGAGCAGATGCGGCCACGGGAAGAAGTTGTTTCGTACGATGCCGTTGCGCCAGGCGCATTCATCCCCGCAGCAGACGATATCTTGAAAACTGTCAGGGAAACGGAAAGAAAGGAATCCAAGACACGAATCATATCCCGGCTGTTTCGGATCTGTTGCTGGTTCCCGGATAAACGATGAAAGGGCATCGTGGAACCGTTGCCGGCAAAACCATTGATCACGGAGAGGGATAAAAATAACAGGACGAAAAAAATACGGACGAAAGGGTTCATGGTACGATATTAATCAAGTGTGCAAAAGGGCTGTTCGCGGATGTATGGAACTTGATTGAATACCGGATTTCAGGGATTGCCAAAATAAAAAAACCTGTGGCAACAGGTTCATCAGTGGATACAGATCGGGTACACAAAGAATAAAATAAAAAGGCAGACCGCATAACTTTTGAGCGAAAAAATTTCGGGAAATACGGTCATCGTGAATCAGCCGGCTGCTTTCCCGTTGATTATCAATAAAGCTTATAGACTCCGGCCGGATCCTCAAAAAGGGGAACCGGACACCAGACAGGCAGATCCCATGCCCTTTACGCATCGAATTCGGACAATTGCCGGCATACCTTTTATTGACCAGCATGAACCTTGATCTTTTTGTTTTAATTTACAAGGCATCATTCACCGATTTTAAACCGGTATTCGTCTATTAGTCCGTGAAATAGGGCTGGGAAACAAGTCTTTAACTTTATCAAATTCAAAAACAGCTTTAGTTTTGGCCGGACATTCATCATACCAACGGATTAAGACAGGTTTCACTCACCTAAAGATTTTTTCCTTGAATAAAAAAGCTGCCCAGATTATTGTTCACATCGCCGCCTGGGGCTGTTTTCTGATGCTTCCGCTGATCTTTTATCCACGACCGGTGAATGCGCCATTCATTCCGGAGCAGTCAGTGACCCCTTTTTTCTTCATCAGCAATTTCTTCTACATCGGATTTTATTATGTCAATACCTACATGCTTTTTCCCAGACTTCTGGAAAAGAAGCGGATCCTGGCCTATTATCTGATCATCATCGCCATCATGATATTCTTTGGAACAATGCCCAGGATGTATCAATTCTGGTTCGGTCATTTTCAAAGATTCTCCACTTCCATAACCATGCACCTGCATTCTCCCAAAGAATTTCACCCCCCCATTCTTTCACCGGGATCCATTGCCATATTCCTGCTGGTATTTCTGTTCAGTACCGGAATAAAAGTGATGCAGAAATGGATGGATTCCGAACGACGCAATAAACAGATAGAAAATGAAAAACTGCATGCTGAATTGTCTTTCCTGAAATCGCAGATCAATCCGCATTTTCTTTTCAATACCCTCAATAATATTTATTCCCTCGCGGAAAGCAAATCGGACCTGACTCCGGTGGCCGTTATGAAATTATCCAATATTATGCGGTACGTGCTTACGGAAGCCAGGCAGGACAGTGTTCCGCTGGAAAAGGAAATGCAGTTCATCAACGACTATATTGAATTACAGAAGATCCGGAGTACGGATAAAACATCGGTTGGCTTTACTGTAATCGGTGATGTTTCCGGAAAAAAGATTTCCCCGCTGATCCTGCTGCCCTTCACCGAGAATGCCTTTAAATATGGCGTGAGCACCAGAGAATTGTCACCGATCAATATCCTGATCGAATCCCATAAGAACCATATCCATTTCCGGATCATCAACCAAAAACACAATCACGGAAAGACCAACCTGATCAAAACCGGGATCGGCATCAACAACACCCGCAGAAGACTGGAATTGCTGTATCCCGGCAAATATGAACTGGATATCAAAGATGAACCATCCACCTACACCATTAACTTAAATATTCAATCCTGATGCTCACTTGCATTGTCATAGATGACGAACCCCTTGCCCTTCAGGTATTGAAAAAATATATCGAAAAAATATATTTTCTGGAATGCAAAGGGTTGTTCACCGATGCGGAAGAAGCCCGCAAATTCCTGGAATCCGGGGGGGTGGATATTATTTTTCTCGATATCCAGATGCCGGACGTCAATGGCATTGAATTTTCCAAATCCCTGCGGCTCAAACATACGGCCGTTATTTTCACTACAGCCTTCAGTGAATATGCCATTGAGGGATTTAATGTGGACGCCGTGGATTACCTGCTGAAGCCGATAGAGTACGACCGTTTTCTCAAATCGGTTTTCAAGGCGAAGGAATACACGGATTATCTCAACAACCAGGAACTTCACCAGGGATATATTTTTGTGAAGTCAGACTACCAGATGGTGAAAGTATTCCTGAAGGATATCATCTACATAGAAGGGCTGGATGATTATATCAAGATCTATCTTCCCCAGCGATCCGTACTCACCCTGATGACCCTCAAAACAATTACCCAGAAACTGCCTACCAGGGAATTCCTTCGGGTGCACCGTTCCTATATTGTGCCGGTCAGCCGGATCGACCACATCAGCAAAAGCAAGATCCGCATTGCCGATAAAGACATCCCGATAGGCATCAGCTACAGCGAAAGTTTTTTTACGGCGATGGAGCAAAGGCTGCAATAGGATCTATGCCTTACGGCTATTCTTAATAACTTGCGGTATCAAGCTCATCCAATGGATTTTCTCAAACAACTTCATATCCTTCCCGTAAACAGCGGTACTTCAACCGGCACGGATTGGCTGGACGGGTCCGGAACGATCCTCGAATCATTTTCCCCTGTTGATGGAAAACGGATTGCTTCGGTAACACAGACCAGTAAAGATTCTTATGATGAAGTGGTGGCAAGGGCGCAAAAAGCATTTGCGGTCTGGAGAACCTGGCCCGCTCCAAAACGCGGTGAGGTGGTCCGTCAGATCGGCGAAGCGTTGCGGGAGAAAAAGTCCGCACTGGGTCGCCTGGTTTCCTATGAAATGGGAAAAAGTCTTCAGGAAGGACTTGGTGAAGTTCAGGAAATGATCGATATCTGCGATTTTGCCGTTGGTCTTTCCCGCCAGTTGCATGGCCTGACCATGCACAGCGAACGGCCGCAGCACCGCATGTATGAACAATGGCATCCGCTTGGCATTGTCGGCATTATATCCGCCTTTAATTTTCCTGTCGCGGTATGGAGCTGGAACAGCATGCTGGCCTGGGTTTGCGGGAATGTGGGCATCTGGAAAGGATCAGAAAAAACACCCCTTTGCGCTGTGGCCTGCCAGCACCTGGTATCCGGTATCTTCAGGAAAAATGACGTACCGGAAGGGGTAAGTTGTCTGGTTACGGGCAACCGGGAAGTGGGAGCCTGGATGGGCGCAGATACACGACTGGCCCTGATCTCCGCAACCGGATCAACCCGTATGGGTAAGGAACTGGGAGCCCAGGTAGCTGCCCGCATGGGTAAATCCCTGCTGGAACTGGGCGGTAATAATGCCATCATCATCAGTGAACACGCCG
>DASRLM010000114.1:0-2342 GCA_035648455.1 Puia sp.
TTTTGGAATACTGAATGGTTGGTTTAGTTCAAATACCGGTTGAAATTGCATAGGCGTCGGCATAAGAGAAAATGAAGGTACTTTCTTCGTTACCTGATTTCCGCTTATGCATGTGAATTCCATATAAAGGCCGTTGGACGCAAGTTTAGTTCCCCATTCTGTGGGATGCTTCCATTCAAATAGTGGTGTTAATACAATTTTTGTAATCTCCATGCAGGAGCTTTGATTTTTAAAAATCATTTCCTTTTTCCGTTGGTCATTAGTGAGGCGAATAACCTGATCCTTCTTAACTGTTGCACTTCCCTCAATAGTATAATTCGTTCCTGCGCCGGCACCATACATGGCCAATTGTTTTGAGCTGACCATGGCAGCAATTATTTTTTTCACAGTAGATATCGGGATACCCAGTTTTTCGGCTATGGCGCCCGATTTGGATCCCGGGTGATTTTCTATATACAGGTAGATTTTTTTTTCTCTCAGAGATAATCCTTCAATTTTCTTCTGCACTTCTAACTTCGTTTCGAGTTGAATCTGAATATTCATCAGGCAATCAAAAAAGAAGGTTGTCCATGGTGCTACATCTTCTCCCGGCCGGTTCCGCTGACACTGCATAAGCACCTGATAATACGCTGCCTTCCGGCTTTCTATTTCATGTTCGAAACTCACGTACTGTATCCAGATATATTCAGCTTTAAGAAGAAGTAATGTCCCCAGCAGACGACTTAGCCGTCCGTTTCCGTCCTGAAAGGGGTGAATACTTAAGAAATCATAAACAAAGACTGCCGCTTTTATTAACGGAAGCGTTTCCTTGTCCGTTTTATACCATGCTATTAACTTTTGCATTGCGTCTGCTGTTGCAAAGCCAGGATCTGTCGTTTTAAGAACCACCCTTTTTGAACCATCCGGATTGGTGGCTTCCACAACATTGCTGTGTTTCTTATAGTCTCCCCTGTGCCAGTCGTCTTTATCGCTATGCTTCAACAATATATTATGCAGATGTTTGAGGTTACTCTCTGTTATTTCTATATCTCTGTATGATCCGGCAATTAGCTCCAGTGCTTCGAAATAGCCAGCCACTTCCTGCTGATCTCTTTCCTCAAGCTTGGAAATGCTTAGATTATTAATGAGGTTTTCCACTTCGTCGTCCGTCATTTTAGAACCTTCAATACGTGTCGAAGCGCCTACGCTTCGAAGGGTGGCTATTGATTTCAGTTGTTTCAATGTCTGTCCTTCCCTTTTTTCGATGATTGTCCACGATGCATCAAAACGATCTAATTGATTGATTCTGTTTGACATGCGCATCCAGTTGGGCCTGAAAGCAAAAGTATGTATTCTCTCATCTGCCATAAATGGGACGATTTGGTACGGAAATATACGATATTTATCCTTAATTTGAAATGCCTTCTTAAACCACCCTCATTGAACAAGCCCGTTTCGCATTTCGACGAACGCCTCCATGAACTGATCAGGGCCGCACTGGCGGAAGATACCGGCGATGGCGATCATTCCACCCTCAGCGCCATTCCCGCGGATGCGCGGGGAAAGGCGGTGCTGAAGATCAAACAGGCCGGCATACTCGCCGGCATGGAAGTGGCGCAAAAAATATTTCATTACAGGGAACCCTCGGCCGTTTTTCAATTGCATAAAAAAGACGGGGATTCCATGCAGCCGGGAGAACAGGCTTTTGAAGTGGAGGCGTCCGTGCATACCATCCTGATCTGCGAAAGGCTTGTGCTGAACTGCATGCAACGCATGAGCGGCATCGCCACGCTCACGCATCAGTATGCGGAACAGATCAGGGACTATTCCTCCAAAATCCTGGACACGCGGAAGACAACACCCAATTTCCGCCTGCTCGAAAAAGAAGCCGTGCATATCGGCGGCGGCCACAACCACCGCTTCGGTCTATTCGATATGATCATGCTCAAGGATAATCACATCGACTATTGCGGCGGCATCGAACAAGCCATCGGTCGCGCCTACCGTTATGTGCAGGATGTAAAACCCGGATTGAAAATTGAAATAGAGGCCCGCAGCATCGAAGACGTGAAGGCCGTGTTGAACACCGGAAAAGCCGACAGGATCATGCTGGATAATTTCAGCCCGGAACAATTAAAAGAAGCCCTCGGCCTCATTCAAAACAAACTCGAAACAGAAGCCAGCGGAGGTATCAATCTGGAGAATATTCGCGCCTATGCCGCCACGGGCGTGGATTATATCAGTATCGGCGCGCTGATTCATCAGGCGAGGAGTCTGGATTTAAGTTTGAAAGCTTTGGACAAGGGACAGGGGACAGTTGACAGGGGACAATTCATTCCTTATTTATAATTTGCCTTTTATTG
>DASRLM010000115.1:0-7562 GCA_035648455.1 Puia sp.
AACCAAAGTTCCATCACCAGTGGAAACCGGATGTATTGTATATGGAAAAAGGATTCCCTGATTCCGTGATCAGCAAACTCGCAGACATGGGTTATCATATTGAAATGCGCTCAGCCATCGGAAGAACAGAAGTGATTGAAATCTCTTCTGGCGGGTCCATTGAAGCCGTTGCCGACGGACGGGGTGATGATGCGGCGGAAGGATATTAAGAGGGGTGGATGGTGGATAGTTGATGGTTGATGGATTTCAGTTGTGAATTCACAATAAAGGCCATCAACCGTCAACTATCCACCATCCACCCTTCCTATTGCTGATCCAGCATGCTTTTTGTACTTTTAACGCTTAATCCTCACATCTGAAAAAAGTCAGGAAAATACTTCGCAATACATTATTGACACTGATCCTTCTCCTGGCTTTGTTATGGGCTCTCATCCAGACCCGTCCCGTCCAGAACTGGCTGGTGGCGCAGGTTACAGGCAAACTAGGGCGTGATCTGAATACCCACATCAGCATCCGCGATGTAGACTTTTCCTTTTTCAACAAGATGTTGCTCCGGGGCGTGCTGATGAGGGACCGGAAAGGAGACACCCTGCTTTATTCAGGTCAGGTTAGGCTGAACATCACGGACTGGTTCTTTTTTAAGGATAAAATTGAGTTAAAGTACATCGGAATGGACGAAACCTATGTACGGATAGCCAGAACGGATACGGTGTGGAACTATCAGTTCCTGACCGACTATTTCACAGGCGACAGTTCAGAAAAAAAGAAACCCATCGATCTTCAGCTGGGCCAGATCCGCATTACCCACCTTCACCTGCTGAAAACCGACGGGTGGCGGGGTGAGGATATGGAGCTGAAAATGTCCGCCTTTTCGGTGGATGCCGAAAGTATGGATATCGCCCACAAAAAAATAAACATCAGTTCCCTCTATGCTGCAGATCCTGATTTTGCCATCCGGAATTATACAGGCAAACGTCCGGGTCCGCCACCGGATACGGAAGAAAAAATGCACAACGATCCGCTTCATCTGCGGTGGAACGCAGGAGACTGGAATGTTCATGCGCTCCATGCCGTTATAGATAACGGATCTTTCCGCGATGATAAACTATCAGAAAAAACCATTTCCCCTATTTTCGATGAATACCACATTCACTTTTCAGCCATTCAGGGGGATTTTAAAGACGTTGCTTTTGTTAAGGACAGCATAACGGCAAAAATCAAACTGTCCACCAGGGAAAGGAGTGGCTTAAACGTAAAGAGCCTTACGGCCAACATGAAATTCTATCCGGAAGGCATGGAATTTTATAACCTAGACCTGCATACGGACAAAAGTCATCTGCGGAATTTCTTTGCCATGCACTTCAATAGTTTTGACGACCTGTCTGACTACAATACCAAAGTAAAAATGGAATCCAATTTTGTGGATGCAACGGTCGACAGCGACGACATCGCTTATTTTGCCTCCGACCTGGGGACATGGAAAAAAAATATTACGATCACCGGAAAAATAAAAGGCTCCGTGTCTGATCTGCAGGGAAACCGCATCCGGATCCATGCCGGACAGCATACGAGCCTGTATGGGGATATTCACATCACCGGACTACCGGACATCAGCAAAACATTCATCAATTTCAAATCGGACGATTTCCAGACCACGTACCAGGACGTTATCACGTTCGTTCCTTCCCTCAAAGAAATCCATCAACCCCATATTGACGAGATCAGGCAACTGCATTTTGTGGGCAATTTCCAGGGAACATTTCAGGATTTCACTACATCCGGCACCTTAGAAACGAATATAGGGACCATGGTGACCAACCTGAGTATGAGGTTTCCCGCCAACCGGCCAGCCGTTTATTCAGGCACCCTGCTCACCAATGATTTTGAACTGGGAAAATTTATGGGGGACAGCAGTCTCGGAAAAATGTCTTTCCGCGGAAAAATAGAGGGTAGCGGACTCACGGTCAAAACCCTCAACGCCAGCCTCGACGGGAATGTTCGTGAATTCAATTTTAAAGGATATACCTACAGCGATTTGTTCGTCAACGGACAGGTTTCCAAAAAACGATTTAACGGCACCATCATCTCCAAAGATTCCAATTTACGGGCTACGCTGAACGGGCTGATCGATCTCAGTGGCAATACCCCGAAATTCGATTTCGACGCCGGAGTGGAAAAAGCCGATCTGCTTGCCCTTCATTTTTTGAAGGACAGCCTCACGTTCAATGGCAAGCTCCGGTTCAACTTTTCCGGAAACGACATCGACCATTTTCTGGGAAAGGCCCGCATATATGATGCAACCCTGATCAAAAGAGGGGAAAGGTTGTCTTTTGATTCCCTGGTGGTGGCATCGGACATCATAGACAGCAGCAAAACGATCACGGTGATGAGCAACGAGTTTGAAGGGGCCATCGTGGGCGAATTCTCCATCAAGGAACTGCCGGCCGCCTTCCAGGAATTCCTGCACCGGTATTATCCCAGTTATATCAAACCCAATACGGTAAAGCTTTCCACGGAGCGGTTCAGTTTTGTGATCACCACCCGCAATGTGGATCCCTACCTGGATCTTTTCGATAAAAACCTGAGAGGATTTAACTTCACCAACATCACCGGCCGGATAAACAGCAAACAAAACCTGCTGAACCTGAATGCCGATGTTCCGCAGTTCAGCTATAAAAACATTTCGTTTTACAAAGTGAGCCTGAAAGGAAGCGGAAACCTGGACAGTCTTTCACTCGATACCAAAGTGGGCGAAGTGTATGTGAACGACAGTCTCCACTTTCCCTCCACCCATGTTCAGCTGAGGTCCTTTAACGATATTTCGGATATAAAAATAACCACCAGCGCCAACCAGACCCTAAATGCCGCCAACTTGTCTGCCCAGGTGCAAACCCTCACAGACGGGGTGAGCATTAAATTCAAACCCTCCACTTTCGACATCAACAGCAAAACCTGGACGATAGATAAAAATGGAGAACTGATCTTCAGTAAAAATATCGTTGGCGCCAACGCCCTGAAGATTTCCAGCGGCGATCAGCAAGTGCTTATCAGCACCCATCCCTCCGGAGAAGGAAACTGGAACGATGTACGCGTGGATATGCGCAAGATCAATATCGGGGACTTCTCCCCTTTCTTTGTAAAAGAAGAACGACTGGAAGGATTGCTCACCGGAACGGTTGATATTACGGATCCTTTCAATCATGCATACATCCTGTTCCAGGGGAATGCAGAAGATTTCAGGTTTTCCAATGATTCGATTGGCAAACTCGGACTCACGGCAAACTACAGTAAGCAAACCGGTTTGGTCAATGCCCAGATTCATTCTAATAACCAGGATTATCAGTTTGACCTGCGGGGAATCATCAACGTCAACGACAGCGCAACTCAGCCGATCAACATCATGATCCCGAACCTGGTGAATACGAAAATTGACCTGCTGCAGAAATACATCGGAAACGTTTTCAGCAATGTGACGGGTTATGCGACGGGACAGTTACAAATTGTCGGAACCGGCAATAACCTCGATTACATAGGCGACCTTCAGTTAAAGGACGGCAGCCTCCATGTGAACTATACCCGCTGCACCTATAAGATACCTTCCGCCACGGTGCACCTGAGGGCCGACCAGATCGATTTCGGGTCCTTTCAGGTGCTCGATTCCCTGGGGAACAAAGCGGAACTGAGCAAAGGCATTTTATATCATCATTCCTTCCGCGATATGCGGTATGATTTTGCACTGAACACCAACAAACTCCTTTTACTTCATACCAAAATCACCGACAATAACCAGTTTTACGGAACCCTGATCGGCCGTGCAAATGTGCGGCTTACCGGTCCGCAGGAAGACCTCCAGATGTACATTAAAGGAGAACCGACAGACAGTTCCAATATATTTATTCCCACCACCACCAGCAGGGAAAGCGCAGATGCTGATTTCATTGTGTGGAAGGTTTACGGTAAGGAGATGAAGGCGCAGAAAGCGCCCGGAACGGAAGATAATTTTACGGTTACACTGGATGTTACGGCAAATAACTATGCCAACGTTTTCCTGATCATCGATCCGCTTACCAAAGACATCATCAAGGCTACCGGTCACGGGAACCTGCACATCCAGGTAGGTACCAATACCAATATGAACATGCGGGGAAAGTATGAAATTGACCGGGGCGACTATAATTTCTCCTTTCAGTCCTTTATCCGCAAACCCTTCGTTTTTATGGAAGGCGCCAATAATTTCATTCAGTGGACCGGGGACCCGTATAACGCGGACATCAACATACAGGCCATTTATGAGGCGGAGAACGTGCAGTTCAGCGATCTGGGTTTGAGTGGCACCCTGGGGCAGAATGAAGAAAAGCTGAAGCGCTATCACGGACCCGTTTGGGTAGTGGCCACCCTGAGTGATAAACTGATGCATCCGGCCATCACTTTCGAGATCCAGTTGCCCCCGAACTCCGAGCTCCGGAATAACGTGGAAGCTTCCTTACTGTTATCGCAGATCGAAAGCGATCCGAATGAACTGAATAAACAGGTTGCGTTCCTGATCGTATTCAACAGCTTCGGCCCGCTGACCAACGGCAATGCGGTGTTTACGGCCAATGAAGCCGTGGGCGGCATATTCTTTACCAGTATTTCCGGGTTTATTTCCAGCGCACTCAGCAGCCAGTTCTCCAGTATTTTTCAGCGAGTATTCAAGGATAAAAGCATCCGGGTAAATTTCAATACCTCTTTTTACAACGGTACGCCGCTGGAAGAAAGTGTGGATGCCGCAAAAACCTACGACCGGACCAACATGAATCTGTCGGTGATCAAAAGCTTTCTCAATCAGCGTTTAACCTTTACCGTTGGAAGCGCGCTGGACTTTGGGCTCACGGCCCAGCAGGCGCAGTATGCAGCAGTTCAGTTCCTGCCCAACATCACGGCGGAATGGAAGATTACGCCCAATGGTCGCGTGGTGCTCACCTTCTTCTATCGCGATTCGTATAATTATTTATCCGTCGGAAATCACACCACCAACAGTTCCGGAACGAGCATCTCTTATCGCCGCGATTTCGACAACCTCGGCGAAATTTTTGATAAGAAGAAAAAGACGGATAGTACAGGGAAGAAATAATGTGAAAATGTGTAAATGAATGCCTTTCCATTAGCGCATTTCCACATTAACACATTTACACATCACCCTCACTGTTCCTCATACAACTCATGTCCCAGTTTGTCCCGCTTGGTTTGCAGGTAACGCTTGTTGTGGGGATTGGAGGGTATCTGGATGGGAATCGTTTCCACAATTTCCAGTCCGTAACCGGAAAGACCGGTCCTTTTACGTGGATTATTGCTGATGAGTTTGATCCGGGTTACGCCCAGGTAACGGAGGATCTGCGCACCTACCCCATAGTCTCTCTTATCCATGGGAAAACCCAGGTGCAGGTTGGCCTCCACCGTATCCATGCCGCCTTCCTGGAGTTTATAGGCTTTTAATTTATTCACCAGACCGATGCCGCGGCCTTCCTGGTTCATATACAGGATGACCCCGCTCTTATTGGCTTCCACCATCTGCATGGCTTTGTGCAACTGGTCGCCACAATCACAACGCAGCGATCCCAGGATATCGCCGGTAAAACAGGAGGAATGGACCCGCGCGAGCACCGGTTCATTTTCTTTCCATTCCCCTTTGATCAGTGCCAGATGCTCATTGCTGGTATTTTTCTCTTTAAAGGCCACGAGTTTGAAATGGCCGTATTTCGTCGGCATATCTACCCGCACAATCTCTTCAATCAGCGAGTCGGTCCTTAACCGGTACTCTATCAGGTCACGTATAGAGATTAATTTAAAATCGAATTTTTTTGCAATCTCCTGAAGCTGGGACAAACGCGCCATGCTGCCGTCTTCATTCATGATCTCCACCAGTATACCTGCGCCTTCAAAACCAGCCAGTCGCGCCAGGTCAATGGTCGCTTCCGTATGACCCGTTCTTCTGAGCACCCCGCCCTTTTTTGCACGGAGCGGGAAAACATGTCCCGGCCTGCCCAGATCCGACGGTTTTGTTTCCGGATCGATTAAAGCTTTTATGGTCAGCGCCCTGTCGTGCGCAGAAATACCCGTGGTACACCCATGCCCCAGCAGATCAACTGAAACGGTAAAGGCGGTTTCATGAAGAGCCGTATTGTTATTCACCATCAGTTCGAGCGAAAGTTCATCACAACGTTCTTCAATCAGCGGCACGCAGATCAGCCCGCGGCCATGTTTACTCATAAAATTGACCACTTCCGGCGTAGCGTTCCGCGCAGCCGTGATAAAATCGCCTTCGTTTTCCCTGTCCTCATCGTCCACCACAATCACCAGCCGCCCCCGTTTGATTTCTTCTATGGCATCTTCTATTCTGTCTAACATGTAAAAAAAATTATAGGTAAAGTTACCGTTTTTACCGGGGTTTTCAGGAACTCACGGACTGTCAACGCATTATCTGTTATAAGGGGATATCCGGCTCCGGGTTGCAGCACCAAATCAGAATATCTATTTTTTTCATTCATTATTTATCATTTGTCAAAAGAATAAAACCATTCTTTTCTTTTGAATTAATTTTTCCCGGTTATTTTTAAAATACCATTTTTCCCCGCCTTCCTCTTTCCATCTGTTAATAATTTTTTAATGCCCGCATTCCGGCGGATGATTTCCTGATGTCGTTTCTTTGTGTCTCGAAAAAAAGCAACTGTGTATGACCAGGAAACTAATGCTTTCCGCGTTTTGTGCCTTCGTTGTATTTTTTACATCTGCCCAGGTAACCACTTCCAGTATTTCCGGAATCATTAAGAATTCCAAAAATGAAATACTGCCGGGCTCATCGGTTACAGCCACGCATGTGCCATCGGGAACCATGTATAGTACCATCGCCCTGTCCGACGGCTGGTTCAACATTTCCAACATGCGGGTGGGGGGACCATACAGAATAGAAATCAGCTATCCTGCATTCGGATTAAACAGGTACACCCAAAAACCCTGGGGATACAGTGATTTCCTTTCGCGGTGGAATATGCAGTTGGGTCTGCGGTATAGTTTCTGAGGGCGAATAGTTATTAAGTAAAAGTAAAAAGGAAGACGGTTCTTTTTTACTTTCCCCCCCATCCCCAGGTGAGAAAATGTGGCATAGCCTGCGCCCAGGTGGCCGGATCGTGGGTTCCGCCGGGTATTTCAAGGTAAAGGATGTCCTTTTCAGGTGCATACCCTTTTTGCATCAGTTCACCGATCAGGTCCCTGGTATCATCAATGGAATCGATGATCCCATTGTGGTTACGGTCTTCCGTTTCATCTTCCGTACCACATTCAAAAAAGAATTTCAATCCGGGTTCATAGCGACCTGCGCGGATCGCGGCATGCATCAGGCGATGGCGCTCATCCCGGTAGCTGGTATCTGCCTTGTCCAGGCTCCTCCACCACAGGGAACCGGAAAAAACGCCCGCCGTTCTGAAGATGTGCGGATGGGACCAGGTAATATCGAGCGCACTCAGTGCGCCCAGCGAAAAACCGGCAAATGCCCAATCCGTGAGTATCGAATCCGAAAAAAGATT
>DASRLM010000116.1:0-9593 GCA_035648455.1 Puia sp.
GAATGTGTTGGGGTCTTTATTTTACGGGGTCATTCTTGGCATCTTCCTCGTTGCTTTTTACATCAAAAAGGTATCCGCCACACCCGTTTTCATCAGCGCCCTGATCACAGAAGCCTTTGTGATCAGCATCCATATCCTCAATCAGAAAGGTATCATCAACATCAGCTTCCTCTGGCTGAATGCCATTGGCGCGATTGGGATGATTTTGTTGAGCGTGATATTTCAGAAACTGAAAAGAGTTGACGGATGACAGTTGACGGATGACGGTCAACTCTTTTCACGAAAGTGCTTCCGCTTTCACGTGATTGTAGCCCTTTTTACTCACTTCTATCAAACGCAGCACTTTTTCCCGGATATCATCGCGTAACCCCTGAATTTCGTGCTCGAATACTTCATGGAGTTCATTCAATTCCTGGTTGGTAGTACCCCGCAGGCGTCTGACTTTATCCCTGATCTCATCGGCGGAATCAGCAATTTTCTGCCTGGTTTCACTGCCTTTGGCAGGTGCAATCAAAAGACCAATCACGATTCCGGATAATGTGGCGGTGAAAATTCTTTGTAGACTCATATACTGATTTTTTAATTGGGAACTTATTTTTTGCCATGTTATACAAGGTCTTTGGTTCAACAATCTTGCCACGATGAGAAAGGGTAAATGGGCTTACACCATTGACAATCCCTCCCGAATGGGGTATATTTGCGCCTTCTTAAAAATTTCATAAATCATTGCACAGCGCTATGAGTACGTATCTGATCACCGGAGGCGCCGGCTTCCTGGGCATTAATCTGACCCGTTACTTGCTGGAACGGGGTCATCAGGTGGTATCCCTCGACATTGCAGATTTTGATTACCCCGAAAAGAACCGCATTCATGAAATCAAGGGCGATATCCGGGACCGGACCATGGTGGACACCGCCATGCAGGGAGTTGATTTTGTTGTTCATACCGCGGCAGCACTTCCGTTGTATAAAAAAGCCGATATCTATTCAACGGATCTGGATGGAACGCGCAATGTGCTGCAGTCGGCCCTGGATAATGGGGTGCAACGGGTTGTTCATATTTCTTCCACGGCGGTTTACGGGGTGCCGGACCATCACCCGCTGGTAGAAGACGATAAGCTTTTTGGCGTAGGTGATTATGGCATCTGCAAGGTGAAGGCGGAAGCTATTTGTGTGGAGTTCAGACAAAGAGGCCTTTGTGTTCCGATCTTTCGTCCGAAATCATTTATAGGCCCGGAGCGCCTGGGTGTGTTTGGTTTATTTTATGACTGGGCCAAGGACGGGCACGGTTTCCCCGTATTGGGAAACGGTAACAATAAGTACCAGCTGATGGATGTGGAAGATTTCTGTGAGGCCATTTATTTGTCCACCACGATTGACCGCAACAACGCCAATGATACATTTAATGTTGGTGCAAAACTATATACAACCATCAAACAGGATTACCAGGTGGTGCTGGACAAGGCCGGATTCGGTAAAAAAATTACCGGGATTCCCGCAGGTTTTGCGATTTGGGTGCTTCGCATCCTGGACAGGTTACACCTGTCTCCTTTATACCCCTGGGTTTATGAAACGGCATCCAAAGATTCATTCGTTTCCATAGAGAAAGCAGAGCGGGTACTGGGCTTTGCTCCAAAATATTCCAACCGGGATGCCCTGCTGAGAAATTATAACTGGTATATTGCCAATATGGATCATTTTCAGCAGGCGGGTACCGGCATCTCGCACCGGGTGCCCTGGAAACAGGGAGCGTTGGGCATGGTCAAAAATTTTTTCTGAAAGAACCGGATTCCCTTTTCACTTTCCGGTCATTGGCCTTTACCTCAAATGTTGTTTCTATTGAAAGGCGGGGTGAAATCTTTTTAGGGTTTCCCGGAGATACTCCCGGTCCAGATGGGTATAAATCTCCGTGGTGGTTATGCTTTCGTGACCCAGCATTTCCTGAACGGCGCGCAGGTCGGCGCCGCCTTCTACGAGATGGGTGGCAAAAGAATGCCGGAAGGTATGGGGTGAAACTGTTTTTTGAATACCTGATTGCCTGACGAGTTCTTTTAGAAAAATAAAAATCATCTGACGGGTTAATTTTCCCCCGCGCCGGTTGAGGAAAAGAATGTCTTCATTACCCGCTTTAATGCGAGCATGTCCGCGAACCTGGTTCCGATAGGTGGAAATATGCTTCAGGGCCGTATTTCCAATCGGCACCAGTCTCTCTTTGTCGCCTTTTCCTGTTACTTTAATAAATCCCAGATCCGGGTAAAGGGAAGAGATGCGGAGGTTCACCAGTTCCGTTACCCGCAAACCGCAACTGTACAGGGTTTCAAGGATCGCCCGGTTTCGTTCACCTTCCGGTTTGCTCAGGTCGATGGTTTCGAGAATCTGGTTGATTTCCGAAACACTTAAAAAATCTGGTAAAGTCCTTTTCAGTTTGGGTGTTTCGAGTAACAAAGTGGGGTCTTTGCTGACCAGGTGTTCCAGCAGACAGTATTTAAAGAAAGAACGTATTCCGGAGATGATGCGGGATTGTGAACTGGCCGTCATGCCCAGGTCCCCGATCCATTTTACAAATTCCTGCAGATCCTTTAGAACAATCTGCCCGGGAGAAAGCCGGCTGTTTTGAAATTCCAGGAACTGCGTGAATTTTTCAATATCCCGCAGATAGGCCTCTACGGAATGGTCGGAAAGCGATTTTTCCAGTTGTAACCAGGCTTTGAATCCATTTTTCGTGGAGGACCACATGGTGCCATTATTTTTTGAGTTGCCATTTCCCTTCTGCCAGTCCCGCCTGCATTTGTTCCACAAGGCGATAGGTAGCCGGGCAATATTCTATGTTCTGCTTGTACATGTGCCCGTACTCCGCTATTTTTTTCGTGCTGTGGTGTGGGAAACCGGCACAATCACGCGGACGCACTTCATAGATTCCGCAGAGATTGGTTTTCAGGTCCAGAAACTGGCAGGGTTGCTTTTTGTTTATCCAGTCCCCGGTATTATCCTGATACAACCATTTTTCGCGGAAAGCCCTGCGCGTCATGCCCAGATGGGCCGAAATGCGGGAGATGTCTTTTTGGGTGTAGGTAGGGGACATGGTCTTGCAGCAATTGGCGCAATCCAGGCAGTCCGTAACCGCCCAGGCCAGTTCATTGGCTTCGAGGGTGATCAGGTGCAGATTTTTTGGAACTTTTTTTTCCAACCTGCCGAGAAAACTTCTGACCCGTTTTTTATTGCGTTTAACCAGTTGTCTGAATGATCTGAGATTAACTGTTGGCTTCGTCATGGAGATGATGATTCTTGAATGGTGCTGTTGCAGGTGCGTAAATATATTAATCCTCAAAATGAATACCTATTTTTTTCATCAGCAGCGTGGCGTTCAGGCTTTCACAAACACCCTCCCTGAGCTGGTAGTCAAAAAATAATTCTTCCCCGCGGATCTGCCCATCAAAATGGTAATTCCGGATCGCTTCCGGATTAAGTGCCGATTCCGTTATGGCCAGCCCGGTATCATGGGTGGCGATAACAGCCACCGCCTGTTGCTTGATCAGCTGGCGGATCAGCGCCCTGGTGCCTGCGTGGCGGTCCTCTGAATTCGTACCCCGCAATACTTCGTCCAGCAGAATAAAAACGGGTTCGTTCCGGTTCACCCTGTCGATGATGAATTGCAGTTTCTTCAGTTCTGCATGAAAGGTGGATGTATTCTCAGCCAGGTTATCGGCCACCCGCATACTGCTCAGCAAATGCAAATAGCTGGCCTCGAAATAAGAGGCACAGACCGGCGCACCCATAAAGGCCAGGACCAGGTTGGTGCCGAGGGAACGAAGGAAAGTGCTTTTGCCGGCCATATTGGAACCGGTTACCATGGCCATTTTGCCGCGACCGGCCATTTGGAAGGAGTTCAATACATTTTTTTCCGCCGGAATAAGGGGATGTCCCAGATCCTGTGCTTTCAGATTGAAATAGCGATCGTTAACTTCCGGAAAACACCAGGCCGGTTCATTATTCAGCAGCGAAGCCAGGCTGATGATGACCTCCGTTTCTGCGATGGCCGCAAACCAGGGGGTCAGCATCTGTTTATTTTTTTTCTTCCACCGGATCAGCGCAACCATCTGCTGCAGATCCCAGAGCAGGAAACCATTCAGGAAGGCAGAAACCACCAGGTTCAGGCGAAAGTCAAACCGCTTCAGGATGCGCCGGAATTGCCGGATGGTCTCGGACACGCTGGTCGTTTCACCGGTTCCCCGGATGCTCTTTTTAATATTTTGAAGAAAAGCGGATTCGAAAGATTCTGCCTCGAGGGAGCGGATCTGTTCATAGAGGGCATCCATTTCCGGCTCAATACGGGATAACAGGACCCAGGTTGGCGTAATCCGGGAGCTGACTAGGGACGAAATCCCGAAAAAACAAACCAGGCATAATAAAAAAGTGGAAAAGCCCATCAGATCCGCGATGTAAAGCGTCAGTATGGCCGTGCTGATCAGGGAGTAGGTGATGATGATGGCTATCCAGTAAGGCCTTTCGAAAATTCCCGGAGGTTCCTGCATCCATTGCAGCAGGCGTTTTTCTGTTTGAAAAGTGATTGGATTGGCCATGGCATTGGACCGGTATTGCTGCGACCAGTCCGTTTTATTGGAAACTTCTTTTACGGCCTCCTGTAATTGTTTTATCTGATTTGCAGGAAGCGGATTCAATAAACGATCCGCCAGTAATTTTTTGGACTGATCCGCATGACAACGGTTGAGAAACTGAAAAAGGGAAAAGGGTCCAAACAGGTCGAGATCCGATGCATAGGCATGAATGGGACTGACGAATTCCTTTCCTTCTGCGTATCTGGACAGTTGCTGCTCCAGGGCATCTATGTCATGCTGGTTGATCCGGATCAGTCTTTCGTGATTTTTTATCTGATCTGTTTTCCCGGCATCAACAAAAACCAGCAGCGTAAGCGCCACGATGCATACAAGGGCGGACAGGAAAGAAGGACCGGCTGCAGGCCAAAAGTGATAGATCAGGCCTGCGCCAAGCAGCACCATGACCAGCCTGGCCAGGGCCAGGACGCTTTTGAATTTTTTTTTCTTTTGTATGAAAAGTTGTTGACGCTGAATATTGGCCCGATACCCTTGAAGGATTGCGGCTTTCTGTTCAGGACGGGTTGTCATTACCAGCAATATACATCTTCTATAAAAAAGAAATCCGCAAGGCCCCCGGGATCAACTAAAATGGACAGGATATCATATTGAACCAGATCCCAGCCGGGAAATTTTTCCTGATAGGCCACGCCTGCCTTCAATAAATGCCCCATTTTCTTCTTTCCGACCCAGTCTTCCGGCAAACCAAACCGGTCATCGTGCCGGGATTTAACCTCAATAAAATGAAGGATCCCGTTCCGGGAGGCGATGATATCCACTTCATACCGGCCGTATTTCCAGTTTACATCCAAAAGCCGGAATCCTTTGCGGATGAGCCAATCTGCAGCCATTCCTTCACCGGCTTTCCCAAATTCGTTATGTGCGGCCATTTTTGCTTTACTTTGAGCCACTAATAAAAAATATGGAACTGAGTAAAGATAAGGTGATACCCATCAGGGGCCAAGTACAACACTATGCCTGGGGGGGCGATTTCTATCTTCCGAAACTGTTGAATTTACCGGTAAATAAGGGCGAAACCTACGCGGAATACTGGCTTGGAGCCCATAATACCGGAAGTGCAGAACTGGTGTCCGACGGGACGGAGAAGATTTTGCTGAAAGATTATATCGACGCCTATCCCCGGGAAACGCTGGGAGAAAAAGCATACCGGGAGTTTGCCGGCCTGCCCTACCTGCTCAAGGTACTGGACGTAAAGGAAATGCTTTCTATTCAGGTACATCCTTCCAAAGCGGATGCCCGGAGGGATTTTGAATCAGAGAATCAAAAGGGAGTCGATCTTTCTGCACCGGATAGAAATTACCGGGACGACAACCACAAGCCGGAACTCATGTATGCCCTCAGTGAATTCTGGCTGTTGCACGGATTCAAGCCGGTGAAAGCGCTGGACCGGATACTGCATGAAATTCCGGAACTGCATTTCCTGGTGCCTGTCTTTGGCAACGGGAATTACAAAGCATTGTACCAGCATGTCATGGAAATGCCGCAGGCGCAGGTGAACCGGCATTTAAAGACCCTCCTTGACCGCATCGTTCCCCATTACCAGTTTGAAAAACTGAAAAAAAATAAAGAGGATTTCTGGGCGGCCCGTGCCGCACTCACCTATAGCCAGAAGGGCGATGTGGACCGCGGGATATTTTCCATTTATTTTTTTAACCTCCTTCAACTGCAGCCGGGGCAGGCTGTTTTTCAGAATGCCGGCGTTCCGCATGCTTATTTGGAGGGTCAGAACGTGGAGATCATGGCCAATTCCGATAATGTGCTTCGCGGGGGGCTTACACCCAAACATGTGGATGTGCCCGAACTGATGAAACATTTGAAATTTGAACCCACGGTTCCCCATATTATTCATGGTGTGGAAAAAGGAAAGGCCACCACCGTTTTTCCCACGCCGGCTCCGGATTTTGAACTGGGCCGCATCCACCTTGCAAAAGGACAGGAACTACCCCTGCAATCCCATTCCGTGCAGATATTCCTGGTGCTTTCCGGTTCCCTGGAAGTAAAGGAAAAATCACTGGCTGGATTCAACCGGAAAAAGGGGGAGTCCTGGGTGAGTTTTGACCGGGCTGAATCCAATCTGAAGGCCCTGGAAGATACTGTGATTTACCGGGCAGCCATCCCGGTTAATTAAAATTGTTCATTGTCAACTGTCAATTAATTAAATTTGCTGATCTAAATTTTGATGATGAAGCAAACAAAAACGCTGATCTGGTCTTTCGTCCTCCTGGTTTTTATTGCGGCGATATACCGGGTGATCCCGGGACGTCCTTATGGTTTTGCGCCCCAATGGGCGATGGCTGTTTTTGCAGGCGCCGTGATTAAGAACAGAAAATGGGCCCTGATCATGCCGGTACTCTCCATGTTCCTGTCCGATCTATTGTATCAGGTCCTATACCTGGGCGGTTTAACCGATATGTCCGGTTTTTATGCGGGTCAGTGGCAGAATTATATTCTTTTTGCCCTGCTGGTTTTTATCGGATTTGCCATCAGGAAAATCAACGTGCCCAATATCATTGCGGCCTCTCTGGCAGCGCCTACTGTTTATTTTCTGCTTTCCAATTTTATAGTCTGGTCAGGTTCAGGTGGTACCCGCGGACTGGGAAGACCCATTACCTGGGAAGGGCTGATGATGTGTTATGCCGACGGACTTCCTTTTCTGCTGAACAGCCTGATTGCCACGCTGGTTTTTGCCAGCATACTTTTCGGAAGTTTTGTTCTAATCATGAGAAATAAGGAGCAGGTGATAAGGGTTGACCGTTGACGGTTGATGGTTGACTGTCAACCTTTCTCAAATCCCTCATCCTCCATCAATCCCGCCCCGTCCGCTGCCTGCGTAGCCAGCTCATCACAACGATTATTGTGCGGATTGCTGGCATGGCCTTTCACCCAATGAAACTGAATATGGTGTTGCCTGGCGAGATCCGCGAAACGAAGCCAGAGGTCTTTGTTTTTCTTTCCTCCTTTAAAGTCTGTTGCGATCCAGTTTTTCAGCCAGCCCTGTTCAACCGATTTGACTACATACTGGCTGTCTGAAAAAATCTGCACTTTCATTTCATCCTTTTTCAATGCTTCCAATCCTGCAATCACCGCCATCAGTTCCATGCGGTTGTTGGTGGTTTTTCTGTAACCCGCGGATAATTCCTTAACATGGCCTTTCCACATCAGCAGGGTCCCGTACCCCCCCGGGCCGGGATTTCCTCTGGAGGAGCCATCGGTATATATGATTACGGGGTCATGATGCACAGGTCGCTGGTTAATTTTTTTTATTCCTTTTCATCGGCTCTGCACCTCCATCATACCTGGAAAACGCCTGTTTTAAATTCATTGAACCGCGGATTGTGATTGGCTGCCCGGATGCCTTCTGAAATGATGTGCCTGGTTTCCAGCGGATCAATCAGCGCGTCCACCCAGAGGCGGGCCGCTGCATAATAAGGGCTGGTTTGCTTTTCATAACGGTCGCGTATAGTTGCAAATAATTTTTTCTCCTCTTCCGGATCCGGCGCTTTGCCTTTGGATTGAAGGGAAGCTACCTGGATCTGCAACAGTGTTTTGGCGGCCTGTTCACCGCCCATCACGGCAATCCTGGCCGTGGGCCAGGCAACTATCAGGCGGGGATCATAGGCCTTGCCGCACATGGCATAATTGCCGGCGCCGTATGAATTTCCGACGATGACCGTGAATTTGGGAACCACTGAATTGGCCACGGCATTCACCATTTTAGCCCCGTCTTTGATGATGCCGGAATGTTCACTTCTGGATCCGACCATAAAACCGGTAACATCCTGGAGAAAAACGAGGGGGATTTTCTTCTGATTGCAATTCATGATGAACCTTGCCGCTTTGTCAGCACTGTCGTTGTAGATCACACCGCCCAGCTGCACTTCGCCCTTTTTTGTTTTCACTACGATGCGCTGGTTGGCCACGATGCCTATGGACCATCCTTCCAGCCGGGCGTAACCGCAGATGATCGTTTTTCCGTAATCTTCCTTGAACTGCCGGATGCCCGGGGCATCCACCAGGCGGTCGATCACTTCCAGCATATCATAAGGCTTCGACGGGTCGGAAGGAATCAGTCCGTATATATCCTGCGGGTCTTTTGCCGGCGGAGCAGCATTGATCCGGTCAAATCCGGCCGATTGCGTTTGATGACTGAGAGAGGCCATCATTTTTTTTATCTGGTCGAGGCATTCCTCTTCTGTCTTGAATTTATAATCCGCAATGCCCGAGATGGCCGTATGGGTAACGGCGCCGCCCAGGGTTTCCGTATCAGTGGTTTCCCCAATGGCGGCTTTCACCAGATATGGACCCGCGAGGAATATGGAACCGTTGCCTTCCACCATCAGCGTTTCATCACTCATGATCGGAAGATAGGCGCCCCCGGCAACACAGGGACCCATCACGGCTGAGATCTGTGTAATGCCCATGGCACTCATGCGTGCATTGTTGTAAAAGATGCGTCCGAAATGTTCCTTGTCCGGAAAAATTTCCTCCTGCATCGGCAGGAAAACACCGGCGCTGTCCACCAGGTAAATGACCGGCAGATTATTTTCCATGGCGATCTCCTGCATGCGAAGATTTTTTTTCCCCGTGATGGGAAACCAGGCGCCCGCTTTTACCGTTTGATCGTTTGCCACGATCACGCACTGGCGGCCGCTTACATATCCAATGCCCGCTACGGTGCCTCCCGCCGGGCAGCCCCCATGTTCCTCATACATATCGTATCCCGCAAAAGCGGCCACTTCCAGGAAACCGGAATGCTCGTCGATCAGATAGGCAATCCGTTCCCTTGCGGTCAGTTTATTTTTTTCATGCTGTTTGTCAATCGCCTTGATCCCTCCACCCAGCGCGATCTTTTGAAATCTGCTCCGGAGCAGACTGAGAGACTGCTTCAGGCTATCTTCATTCCTGTTAAAATCAAGATCCATAGCGACTGGTATATACTACAATAATAATGTATTTTTA
>DASRLM010000117.1:0-3055 GCA_035648455.1 Puia sp.
GTGCTGATGTGAAAAAGTGTAAATAAAATACAACTGCATTCATTCTCAAATCAGCAAGTTTTTACATTCACTTTTCACTCGCTTCTCAAACTCTTTACCGGGTTCATCATAGCTCCTTTAATTGCCTGAAAACTCACGGTAAGAAAGGCGATAACAAGGGCGATCATTCCCACGAGCACGAACATCCACCAGCCAATATGGATACGGTAGGCAAAATCTTCCAGCCATTTATTCATAATCATCCAGGCAATGGGTACAGCAATCACTATAGAAATGGCAACCCACAAAATGAACTTTGCCGATAAACCGGAAACAATATCAACTATACTGGCGCCAAGTACTTTACGAATGCCGATTTCCTTAATGCGGTTAACGGTATTTACGGCAGATAATCCGAATAAGCCCAAACAGGCAATAAATATTGCAAAAAAACAGGAAGCCTGAATAATATGCTGCCAGCGAACATCCTCCGTATACATCCGGGCAATCGTCTGATCCAGAAAAGCGTACTCAAATGGATAATCGGAAGTAATTTGCTTCCATTCGTTTTCAATGCTTGAAATCATGGGCTGCATCCGGGCAGGCTTGATCTTAAACATAAAATTCGCTACATAATCCTTTGCCAGTCTGTGTTCTACGGGCTCGACCTTCTTTGTCAGGGATTCTACGTTATAGTCCCTGACTATGCCAATAATGATTGCATCCAGTGCTTCGTTGTATTCTCCCAGCTTCGCTGTTTTTCCGAGCATATGAAATAATGTTTCATTCACCACCACCGGCCTCGGATTCCGAAGGGTATCTGTAGGAAAAGATCGGGAGAACGCCCTTCCTTTCGTCAATTCCAGTCCCAGCAGGGCAAAATAATTATAGTCCACCGTGAGTACACGCCGCCATTGCTGCTCACCGTTCAATATAAAGGCACTGGTATTATAGGAACCGTCCAGACTTCCATTCATTCCTGAAAACTGTACGATGGATGGCTGGGATTGTGCAAAAACAAAAAGCCGGTCTTTGGTTTTTTTTGTAAAAGCGAAATCATAGGTTGGATTTTTAACCATAAGGATTTGCTCTTTATCAAAACCCAGATTCCTGTTATGGATAAAGTGCATTTGCCGGTTGATTACGAAGGCACAAATCATTAAGACCACACAGGCGGTATACTGAATAACAACCAGCACGGTCGAGAAGCGGGGATTTATTTTGTAGGTGAGGAACCCTTTGAGCATCAGTACCAGTTTCATTTCAGACAATAAACGGGCCGGATAATATCCGGCAAAAATGCCCAGGCTCAGACAAAGAATAACCATAGCCGCAGGAATCTCCCAAAAAGAAAAATCTTCAAGGGAAATCTGGCTGTTCATGATCTGACTGAAAAGAGGAAGAAATATTCTAAAGAGGACCAGTCCGACCAATACAGACAAAATCACCAGAATTTGTGTTTCCACCCAGAACTGAAAGATGATTGATCTTTTATCGGCGCCTATCACTTTCCTGACCGTGACCTCCCCTGACCGGGCCGCAGCACCGGCTATGGCGAGTAAAATATAATTCAGGGAAGCGATCAATAGAATCACGATCATCAGGCAGGTTAACTGATAGATATTTTTCAGATCAGTATAATGTCCCCAGTGCTTTGAAATATTATAATGGCAATCTGCCAGCGGACGCAGATACCAATGAAAGTTGTTGATATCTGCATCTTTAAATCCGCGGATATAATCAGCAAAATACGTTTTCATCCAGCGGTTGATTTTTTGTTCAAACGCTTCGGGGGAAATCCCGGTTCCTAATTCCAGTATCAGCAGTTGCGAACCCGAATTGAACCGGCGGCTGATATCTCTTGTGTAAGCCGGATCCGCTTGCAATGGAAGAACAATACCATACTGAATACTGGAATTGCCGGGTGCCTCAGCCGCAATTCCGGAAACAGTGAACAGCCTTCCACTATCACTGATCAGTTCAATGGTTTTGCCAATGGGGTCCTCATTACCAAAATATCTCTTTGCAACGGATGCAGAAAGCACCACTCCATGGATGGAGCTTAAAACATTTTTTGGATCTCCTTTCGGGATCGTGAAAGAAAAATTGCTAAAGAAATTATTATCCGCATACAGGACGTGCGGCTGTTTAAAGGTCACATTATTCACTTTCACCAGTTGATCGTCCTGATCCTGGAAACGGGTAATGCTATTCACTTCGGGAAAAGTATGCTGAATATCGCGCCCTACAATCAATGGAATAATCACCTCGTTTTCCACTTCTTCCCTTTTGGTGAGAAAGGAGAATAACTGCTTCCCGGGCTTTGAGCTTACCGGCGTAAATAAATTAGTCATGTCCAGGCGAAAAAGGCGGTCCTTCTTTTTATGAAACGAATCGAAAGATTGCTCCCTCCGGATATAGAAAAACAGCAACAGACAAAAAGTCACTGAAAGCGACAATCCGGCCAGATTGATAATGCTTAACGTACGGTTCCTGAAGAGGTTTCTCCAGGCAATTTTTATGAAGTTTCTCAGCATGGCAAGCGGTAAAGGTCAAGGTTTATCCGCCAGAAAAATGCCAGGATCTTAAACAATAACAATCAATCGCTTATAAAACCCAGATCAGGAAAGATGTACGTTTTTGGTACAGAACCATGTCCGCTTTTGCCCGTATTTGACGCCGACGAATTAAAAAAGCTACCGGCTCATAAGCCGGATTCTGTTTCTCTGCCATCATTTATCTGGCCCGTTCATTACTGAACGGATCTTGCTGCCTACCCGTTTTGTTACGCCTTGCGGCGATGTGAACGGACCGTTCACCTTTTACGTCGGAACTGCAGGCAAATGTTGATGGTTGATGGTTGATGGTTGATGGAATTCATGTGCGGGTCCGCAACTAAAGTCCATCAACCATCAACCATCAACTATCAACCATCAATCCAAAAAAAAACTACCGGCTCATAAGCCGGATTCTGTTTCTCTGCCATCATTTATCTGGCCCGTTCATTACTGAACGGATCTTGCTGCCTACCCGTTTTGTTACGCCTTGCGGCGATGTGAACGGACCGTTCACCTTT
>DASRLM010000118.1:0-6651 GCA_035648455.1 Puia sp.
TCGGAACCCAGGCATTATTAATTTACCAGGAACTCAACAGTTAGTTTAACCATCCACTGATGAACAAGACCCTTCGGAAAGTACTCGCGTTCTCGCTTAAGAATAAATACTTCATTTATTTCGCCACGGTCATCATGGTAATCTATGGCGTGATCACTTTCGTGAACATGCCGATTGAAGCATTTCCGGATGTGACCAATACAGAAATATCCATCATCACCCAATGGCCGGGAAGAAGTGCCGAAGAAGTGGAGAAATTCGTGACCATTCCACTGGAAATCGCCCTCAATCCCGTGAATAAGAAAACCAGTCTGCGCTCTACCAGCATCTTCGGGCTTTCTGCCGTCAAACTCATCTTTGAAGACGGCGTGGATGACAGTTATGCGCGCATGCAGGTAAATAACATGATTCAGAATGTGACGCTACCCGATAATATTTCGCCCCAGGTACAGCCGCCGACAGGACCTACGGGAGAGATCTTCCGGTACAGCCTGGAGAGTTCGTTCCGGGATCCGATGGAATTAAAAACCATTCAGGACTGGACCGTTGACCGGGAACTGAGGTCGGTGCCGGGCATTGCCGACATCGTAAGCTTCGGAGGCTCCGTAAAATCCTATGAGATCCGGGTGAACCCGCAAAAGCTTGCCGGACTCGGGATTACGCCCCTCGATGTGTATACGGCTGTGAGTAAAAGCAACATCAACATCGGCGGCGATGTGATCAAAAAAAATGCACAGGCTTATATTGTCCGCGGCATTGGCCTGCTGAACGACATCAACGAGATCCGTAATGTTTTCATCGCTAATATCAATGGCATTCCCGTGCTCGCGAAAGATATCGCCGATGTTCAGGTAGCTGCGATGCCGCGGCTTGGCGAAGTGGGAAGATCAGATGCGGAAGACAGCGGATCAACCCGAAAATTAAAAAATACGGATGATGCCGTGGAAGCCATCGTGCTGATGCGCAAAGGAGAGAACCCGGATAAAGTGATCCAGGCGCTCAAGCTGAAAATTAAAAAACTGAATGAACAGGTTCTTCCTTCCGACGTAAAGATCGTGCCCTTTTATAACCGCGAGGAACTGATCCATTATGCCACACATACGGTGATGCATAACCTCATTGAAGGCATTCTGCTGGTGACCCTGATCGTTTCCCTGTTCATGTTCAACTGGCGCACCACGCTCATTGTGTCCATCATCATTCCACTCTCCCTGCTGTTCTCCTTCATCTGCCTGCATTTTATGGGCATGTCCGCCAACCTGCTCTCCCTGGGGGCCATTGACTTCGGGATCATCATAGACGGGGCCGTGGTGATGGTGGAAGGATTGTTTGTAATGCTGGACAGTAAGGCCAGGGAACAGGGCATGGACCGGTTCAACAAACTGGCCAAGATGGGCATGATCAAGAAAAAAGGCGCCGAACTCGGTAAAGCCATTTTCTTTTCCAAGGTAATCATCATCACGGCCCTGCTGCCCATTTTTTCCTTTCAGAAAGTGGAAGGCAAGATGTTTTCCCCGCTGGCCTATACACTGGGCTTTGCGTTGCTGGGTGCCCTTATATTCACACTGACCCTGGTGCCGGTGCTGGTTAAGGCCCTGCTCAGTAAGAATGTGCGCGAAAAACACAATCCCTTCACCCACCTGATGACGGGCTGGATAATGAACGGATTCCGTTTTGTATTCCGGAACAAACGGCTTTCACTTGGCGTATCGGCCATTGTGATTGTGCTGGGATTTTACTCTTTTAAATTCCTCGGCAGCGAATTCCTTCCCGAACTGAATGAAGGATCCATCTGGGTAAGGGCCACGCTGCCTTATAGCATCGCCCTGGATAAATCGGTGCAGCTGGCGAACCAAATGCGGGGCATCATGATGGGCTTCCCGCAGATCAGGAAAGTGGTTTCCCAAACCGGAAGGCCGGACGACGGAACGGATGTGACCGGATTTTACAACAATGAATTTGATGTTTCCCTGTATCCGCAGGAAGACTGGAACCCAAATATTTCCAAGGATGAACTGATTGAAAAAATGAGAAAGGCATTGTCGGTGATCCCCGGTGCGGAACTCAATTTCTCCCAGCCCATCATGGATAATGTGGAAGAGGCCGTATCCGGCGTAAAGGGATCCATCTGTGTAAAAATATTTGGTGATTCCCTGGATTACATGGAAACCAAATCTGATGAAGTATATAATATTCTGAAGAAAGTACGGGGCATTGAGGACCTGGGGGTGATCCGGAATATCGGACAGCCGGAGCTGGACATAGACCTGGATCAGAGCCGCATGGCACTCTATGGCGTTTCTGCTGCCGATGCCAATGCTGTAATTGAAATGGCGATCGGCGGAAAAGCCGCCACCCAGTTATACGAAGGCGTGCGACGTTTTGATATCCGCATCCGGTTCCCGGAAGAATTCAGAAGTTCGGAAACCGATATCGGCAACCTCCTGGTGCCTACTTCCGGTGGCTCCAAAGTGCCGGTCCGTGAAATTGCCAACATCTCTTTAAAAACAGGTCCATGCCTTATTTTCAGGGATGATAACGAACGTTATTCTGCCATCAAATTTTCCATCGCCGGCCGGGACATGGGAAGCACCATCAAAGAGGCACAGCAGAAAGTGGACGAACAGGTGAAACTGAAAAGAGGATACAACATGGTCTGGCAGGGTGACTTTGAAAACCAGCAACGGGCATCCAAACGCTTGCTCGAGGTGGTACCCATCAGCCTCCTGCTGATCTTCCTGCTGTTGTTCATCATGTTCGGGAACCTGAAAGATGCAGGACTTGTATTCCTGAACGTGCCTTTCGCCGTTGTCGGTGGTATCCTGGCACTCCTGATCACCGGAACCAACTTCAGTATATCCGCCGGCATCGGATTCATTGCCCTTTTTGGAATATGCATTCTCGAAGGCGTACTGCTGATCACGGCATTTAAGCAAAATCTGGAAAGGCTGCGCGGCGAAAACCCGCTGTTTACTTCAGTGAAACGGGGCGTTAATTCCCTGATCAGGCCGGTACTCATGACGGCCCTCATGGCCACGATCGGTTTGCTTCCCGCGGCGTTGTCTGCCGGCATCGGATCTGAAAGTTCCCGTCCCCTGGCCCGCGTAGTGATCGGCGGTTTAATCTGCGCCACCATATTCTCCCTGCTTATTTTCCCGGTGGTGTTCTTTTTGTCCTACCGCAATGTGGATACGAGACATCAGGGGGAGAATGAGGATAAGATTGAAACAACCTGATACCATATTTAGTCAACAATGGATTCAGGCGTTCAATCCTTAATACATTAAAATTCCCGGAATAAGTTTAAATTTGCAGATTAATCTTTAGTTAATGGAAACAACGGTAGAATCCCCGCTGAACTTTACACCCCAGGCTGTGGATGAGATCCACCGGCTGATGCAAGCGGATGATTTCGATAAAAATTCTTTTCTCCGAATTGGTGTGAAGGGTGGCGGCTGTTCGGGCCTGACCTATATTCTGGGTTTTGACAAACACCAGGATAACGATGAAACTTACGAATCAGCGGGTTTATCTTTTATTATGAATCCAGCCCATGGCATTTACCTCGCCGGCATGGAAATTCATTGGGAAAATGGCCTCAATGCCCGCGGCTTCACGTTCAAAAACCCAAACGCTTCAAAGACCTGCGGATGTGGAACATCTTTTGCGGTTTAGTATGATATCTCAGGTGCTGTTTATGGTGAATGAAGATGCGCAAATTGACAATTGTCCATTGTCAATTTTTATTACCCCATCACTTTCTTCGCTTCAAAAGCCAAAGCATCGGCAACCACGTTGTGCAGGGAAATTTTGGGATTTTGCATCACGAGCTCCAGCAGGCTCTTGTTGAGATCCTGGCCGTTGGCATCGGCCGGCAGAAAGGAGGCGATCTGGTTGATGATGAGCAGGTTTTGTTCCTTCAGGTTCCGGATCGCATCCCAAGCTTCGGGGGAAACATACATTTGCTGGGTGATGTTATGCTCAAATTCCTGTTTCAGGGTTTGTGTCAATAGCGCCTGCATCTCCCGGCAACTGAAACCCGGCTGGTTGCACCGGCTGATGAGATTGGGGATGGATATGCGGTCGGCCAGCAGGATCAGTCTTTCGTAAGCCTGTAATTTCAGGGTGGTGGTGGCTCCGGATGGTTCCGCTCTTTCGGGTTTGAATCCTTGTTTCACCTGCTTCCGCTGTTTCCAGAAAATAAAAGCCAGGGAACCTGCAATTAAAAAGGCAAAAATGAGGGATATGATCAGTTCATTGGTGCTCAGCGTCATCGGCTTTTATTTATTCGTAAACGAAAATACGGAAAGCAATATTTCCGGGATGATGAAATAATTGTAGGTAACGGAATCAAAAAATCGGGTACTTTGCCAAAACCGATCATCCCATCTCTCATGTCAAAAAATATACAGACCGATTCCGGAATAGAGATCCTGCCGGTTTATCAGGCAAACGATGCGGAATCCCCCCCAGAAAAACCGGGCGAATTTCCCTATGCCCGCGGAATTTATCCGGATATGTACCGGTCAAAAATGTGGACGATGCGCCAATATGCCGGCTACAGCACGGCAGCGGAAAGCAACAGGCGTTATCATTATCTGCTGAACCAGGGCGTCACCGGGCTGAGCGTGGCCTTTGACCTGCCCACCCAGATCGGCTACGACAGCGACCATCTCCTGGCCGAGGGCGAAGTGGGGAAGGTGGGTGTTGCCATCGACTCTCTCCAGGACATGGAAGAACTGTTTGCCGGGATTCCGCTGGAAAAAATAAGCACGTCCATGACCATCAATGCAACGGGATTTATTCTGCTTGCTTTTTATGTGGCCCTGGCAAAAAAACAGGGCGCCGATCTTAAAAAAATCACTGGCACCCTGCAGAACGACATCCTGAAAGAATATGCTGCACGGGGAACTTATATCTATCCGCCACGTCCTTCCATGCGCATCATCACGGATATTTTTGAATGGTGCAGCCTGGAACTTCCCAAATGGAACAGCATCTCCATTTCCGGGTACCATATCCGGGAAGCCGGAAGCACCGCTGTACAGGAAATTGCCTTCACCTTGTCTAACGGCAAGGCCTATGTGAAATCTGCGCTGGAAAAAGGACTGGACATCAACGTATTTGGCAAGCGGCTTTCCTTCTTTTTCAATGCCCACAACAATCTTTTTGAGGAAGTGGCGAAATTCCGGGCCGCACGCCGCATGTGGGCGCAGATCATGCAGGAACTGGGCGCTACGGAACCGCAGGCCATGATGCTCCGGTTTCATGCGCAGACGGGGGGAAGCACGCTGACGGCACAACAGCCGATGAATAATATTTCCAGGGTAACCATCCAGGCCTTGTCGGCGGTTTTCGGCGGGGCCCAGTCCCTCCACACCAATGGTTATGATGAAGCCCTGGGTTTACCCACCGAAAATGCAGCGGGCATTGCCCTGCGTACGCAGCAGATCATCGGGTTTGAAAGCGGGGTCGCAGACACAGCCGATCCCCTGGGCGGAAGTTATTTTGTGGAGAACCTGACCGTCTCCATGGAAAAAGCAGCCTGGGCACTGATACAGCAGGTGGATGAATTCGGAGGCAGCGTGAACGCCATTGAAGCAGGATTCATGCAGAATGAGATTGCCAAAAGCGCCTATCTCCACCAGCGGCAGGTGGAGACGGGTGAAAAAATAATTGTCGGCGTAAACGCCTTTCAGTCTCCGGAAAAAGGAGAAACCCCTGTTTTTCGGGTAGATGATTCCATACGGAAGATCCAGTCGGAAAAGCTGGCCGTGCTGCGCAGGCACCGGGATCACGCAAAATGCGATCAGTTGCTGCAGTTGCTGAACGACAAAGCATCCTCCGGAGAAAACATCATGCCGGTGGTGGTTGAAGCAGCAGAAGCCAAATGCAGTCTGGGAGAAATTGCCGATACCCTCCGCGAAGTATTCGGGGAATACCAGTTTATTTAATCCGGCGGTAACTATTGTGATCTAAGCCGTTGGTCGTGCGTCGGTCTAATCCAGCGGTTGGGCGTCTATCAGTACGATCTTAACCGTAATGGGAACACCAATGGCACCCGTCAGCGTGCTTCCATCCGCACCCCGCAGATCAATGGTTACCGAACCGGTGGTATGCAGTGAACCATATGCGATTCCGTCCACCACTTCCGGTACCGTTTCATAATTTTTAACCGTTGCGTTCAGATCATCAAAGGAAATATACACCTCCACGCCGCCATGGGTATTGATCACATCATCCAGTTCGGCAATGGAAAGATTCACGTAGTAATAATTCGTATTATCCGAATTTGTGCCCTTCACCCAATCGCCGGGTTGTACGGTATACAACGCAGAAAAAGCCTGATTCACCGTTTGGTTGATATACGTTTTTTTACAACCGGAAAAAGTTAAAATAGCAAAAAGGGAAAATAAGGCGATTCTCATATGATGGGTTTTTAGTTATACTGCTTTGATCTGTTTCTGCAAAAATAGTTTAATCCCATAAAAAAAATACAAACTACTTTCACGGTTTATTTAATCAAATTTTTTTTCATGCAAGCCTTTCTCAAAGAATTATTCAGGGGCCAGCAGTACGATGAAAAAAATTTCTTTCTCATCGCCGGACCCTGCGTGGTGGAAAATGAAGAATTGCTGGATACCGTAGCAT
>DASRLM010000119.1:0-22018 GCA_035648455.1 Puia sp.
CAACCGCGTCCAGCTCCAGTATAACCTGATCCGCAGTCACAGTTCCGGCATGGGCAACCTCATGAGCCCCCTGCTCGGCAAAGCCGTACTGGTGGCCCGCCTCAATAGCCTCATGCAGGCCCATTCGGGTATCCATTCCAGTCTCGTGGAACTGCTCACCGCCCTGATCAACAACCACATCATCCCCTGTATTTATGAACACGGTGGCGTGGGCGCCAGCGGGGACCTGGTACAACTGGCCCACGTGGCCCTGACGCTGCTGGGAGAAGGGAATGTATTGCACGAAGGAAAAACCTTTCCCACCGCCGAAATCTTCAAAAAATTCAATCTCAGGCCCCTGGAGATCCGGATCCGGGAAGGCATTTCGATACTCAACGGCACATCCGCGATGACCGGCATCGGCCTGCTCAACCTGTCCCAGGCCAAAAAATTATTACACTGGTCCGTGGTGCTTTCTGCCATGACCAATGAAATTGTGCAGGCGTATGACGATCATTTTTCGAAAGAACTGAATATGGTGAAGCGTCACCTGGGACAGAACCGGATCGCCGCCATGCTGCGCTATATGCTGAAGGACAGCAAGATGATCCACAGTCGTTCGGAACATCTGTATAATCCGGCAAACATCGAGCACGATGTATTTGTAGATAAAGTGCAGGAATATTATTCCCTGCGCTGCGTAACGCAGATCCTCGGCCCGGTGTACGACACCCTGGAACATGCGCAGAAAATTGTGGTGGATGAACTCAATTCCGTGAACGACAACCCGGTGATTGACCATGAGAACCAGAATATTTTCCACGGCGGAAATTTCCACGGCGATTATGTATCCCTCGAAATGGACAAAATAAAAATTGCCATCACCCGGGTATCCATGCTGGCGGAACGGCAGCTGAATTATCTGCTGAACGACAAACTGAACCAGATCCTGCCGCCCTTCGTGAACCTGGGCGTGCTGGGTTTCAATTTCGGCATGCAGGGCATCCAGTTTACCGCCGTCTCCACGGTGGCGGAAAACCAGACGCTCTCCTATCCCATGTACGTGCACAGCATTCCCAACAACAACGACAACCAGGACATTGTGAGCATGGGTTGCAATGCGGCCCTGATGACGCGCAAGGTGATCGACAATTCCTTTGAAGTGCTGGCCATCCAGGCCATGACCATCCTGCAGGCCATTGACTATTTAAACTGCCAGGAAAATCTGTCTCCCGTAACGAGCCTGGTTTATCAGAACATCCGGAAGATATTTCCGAAATTCGTGGAGGATGCGCCCCGTTATTCCGAACAGGAAAAAGTAAAGCAGTATCTTCTGGGGAACGATCCGCAGTTTGCCATATTCAAGGGCAATCACTAAGCTTCCCGCTGACCCGGTTGTTCCAGTAAAATCATCAATTATACCAACATGAATTGCGCTTTAGTTACCGGCGGCTCCAGAGGAATTGGAAAAGCAATATGCATTAAGCTCGCATCCCTCGGATATCACGTGCTGATCAACTACAAATCCAACGCCGCTGAAGCGGATGATACATTGAAAACCATCCGGCTGGCCAACGGGACCGGGGAATTAATCCCTTTTGACGTCAGCAAACCGGCGGAAATAAACCAGGTGCTGGGTCTCTGGCTGGAAGGGCACAAAGAAGATACCCTGGAAGTGCTGGTGAATAATGCGGGCATCAAAGACGATGTGCTGATGATGTGGATGAAGGATGAACAATGGGAGCAGGTGCTCCGCACCAACCTCGACAGTTTTTTCTATATCACGCGGCTGGTGCTGCAAGGCATGCTGATGAAGCGGTATGGACGGATCATTAATGTGGTATCGTTGTCGGGGCAAAAAGGATTACCCGGACAAACCAATTATTCAGCCGCCAAGGGCGGACTGATCGCCGCCACCAAATCCCTCGCCCAGGAAGTGGGCAGGCGGGGAATCACGGTCAATGCCGTCGCCCCCGGATTCATCAAAACCGACATGACCCAGACCATTTCCGAAAAAGAAATGAAGGCCATTATACCCGTCAACCGTTTCGGCACACCCGAAGAAGTGGCCCATGCCGTTGCCTTCCTGGCATCCCCGGACTCCGGCTACATCACGGGGGAAGTGATTTCGATTAATGGGGGAATGTACTCGTAATTTCCTAATTTCCCGCTATGAACAGAGTTGTGATCACCGGCCTGGGCATATATTCCTGTATAGGCAGGAACCTGGGGGAAGTGAAAGAAAGTCTGTATGAGGGAAGATCCGGAATCGTTTTCGATGAAGCCCGCAAACAAATGGGGTATCGCTCTGCGCTTACCGGCTATGTGGACCGCCCCAACCTCAAGGAGCTGCTCGACCGGCGCGCCCGGATCATGCTCCCGGAACAGGGGGAATATGCGTATATGGCCACCCTCCAGGCACTGGAACAGGCAGGAATTTCCTCCGAATATATCCAGCAACACGAAATCGGCATTTTATACGGAAACGACAGCTCGGCCAAATCCACCATTGAAGCGGTGGACATCATGCGGCAGAAAAAAGACACCATGCTGGTTGGTTCCGGCGCCGTTTTTCAAACCATGAATTCCACCGTGACCATGAACCTGGCCACGATATTCAAGCTGCGGGGGGTGAATTTCACCATCAGCGCCGCCTGCGCCAGCGGATCCCATGCCATCGGACTCGGTTATCATTTTATCAAGACGGGACTGCAGGAATGCATCATCACCGGGGGCTGTCAGGAAATAAATGCGCTGGCCATGGGAAATTTTGACGCCTTATCGGCGTTTTCCATACATGAGTCGGAGCCGGCAAAGGCATCCAGACCGTTTGACAGGGACCGGGATGGTCTTATTCCCAGCGGGGGAGCCGCTACGGTTGTGCTGGAAAGCCTGGAATCCGCACAAAAAAGGGGCGCCACTATTCTCGGTGAACTGGCCGGATACGGATTTTCTTCCAATGGGGAACATATTTCCAATCCAACGGTCAGCGGACCGGTACGATCCCTGAATATGGCCCTGAAAGACGCCGGGTTGCGCCCGGATGAGGTAGATTATATCAACGCCCACGCCACGTCAACCATTGCGGGCGATGCCAGCGAAGCCAGGGCGCTGGTGGAAGTGTTCGGAGAAAAAAAAGTGCCCGTCAGCTCCACCAAATCCATGACCGGTCATGAGTGCTGGATGGCGGGGGCCAGTGAGATCGTGTACTGCATGATCATGATGGAAAACGGATTTATGGCGCCCAATATAAACTTTGAAAATCCCGATGCGGATTCGGCCAAACTGGATATCGTAAAAACTTCCACAGGCAAGAATATAAATGTATTTTTGTCCAACTCCTTTGGCTTCGGGGGAACGAACTCTTCCCTGATAGTCAAAAAGTGGGTTCCTTAAACATTAAACCAGCTACTATGAAACAATTTCAACCCATCGTTGATAAGATCAACGGATTTCTATCGGAGGAATTTGAAGTGGACATCTCCCGGATCACCCCGGAAGCCAATCTGCGGCAGGTGCTGGAACTCGACAGCCTCGACTATATTGACCTGGTGGTAGTGATTGAAAACAATTTTTCTTTCAAAGTGAAACCGGAAGACTTTACGGGCATCATCAGCTTCCGCGATTTTTACGGTTATATCATTTCCCGGGTACAGCAAAAAGAACCCAATAATGCCATCCTGGCAAGGCAGATCCAGGGGCAATAAAACAGGATTCCGGATATTCGTCTGGGTACTCAGAACAGGTGGGGTGCGTCCGGCCTATTTCCTGCTCGCCCTCGTCTCCATTTATTATTTCCTTTTCTCCTGGACGTCGTCCCGCTTTTTATATGCCTATTTCCATCGGCGGCTGGGTTACTCCGCTGCGCGTTCCGTGATCAGTCTGTATAAGAATTATTACCGTTTCGGTCAGACCATCATCGACCGCGTGGTGATCATGTCCGGCATCCCCCATCATTTCAGTTTTGATTTTGACGGAGAAGAATACTTAAACCAGATGGTGGAAGGAAAGCAGGGTGGCCTCCTGCTCAGCGCCCACATCGGCAACTGGGAAATTGCCGGCCATCTGCTGCAACGGCTGAATACAAAAATGAACATCGTGATGTTCGACGGTGAACAGAGTCACATCAAAGAATACATGGAAAGCGTAACGGGTCAGCGAAGCGCCCGGATCATCCTCATCCGGGATGATCTTTCCCATATTTACGCCATCCAGGAAGCGCTGAAAAACAATGAGTTCATTTGCATGCATGCCGACCGTTTCCTGGAAGGCAACAAAACCCTGTGCGGCAAACTGCTGGGCGAACCGGCACGATTCCCGGCCGGACCCTTTGTACTCGCCAATATTTTCAGCATGCCGGTATCTTATGTATTTGCGATGAAGGAAACGGCCCTTCATTATCATTTTTATGCCAGCGCCCCAAAAATATATGCCCGATCGAAATCCGGCGGACCGGAAGACATGCTGAATGATTTCTGTAAACAAATGGAGGCTGTTATAGGGAAGTATCCGGTGCAGTGGTATAATTATTATGATTTCTGGAGTTGAATAGGATGACAGTTGACGGATGACCGATGACCGCCTTTAGATGCGGATCCGCTCCTGATATCGGTCATCGGTCATCCGTCAACTGTCATCCTATTCCACAATTCCCTATCTTTATATCCCATGACATTCACCGCTGTTCCGGTTAAGGATTTCATTCCCCAGCGGGAACCTTTTGTGATGGCGGATCAGCTGATTTACGCTGATGAAAAAACATCCAGGACAATCCTGCGCATCCGGGAAGGAAATATATTTGCCGCGAATGGATATTTCTCCACTGCGGGTATGGTGGAGGCCATGGCGCAAACGGCGGCCGCAGGAACAGGATATTTTTTTAAAATGAGGGGGGAACCGGTGCCGGTAGGATATATCGGCGCGGTTCAGCAACTGGAAGTTTTTGGATGGCCCCTGCTGAATGAGGAGATTGAACTGGAGATCAGATTACTGACCAAAGTGCTTCAGGTATCTTTAGTTTCCGGTACGGTAAAAATGAAGGAAAGGCTGATGGCAACATGCGAACTGAAAATTTTTATTAGTAACCATTCATAAATCAGATCATGGAAAAACAATCGACCCGGAGATGGACATTCTTTGCCATCCTCTTTTTATTCGCAGCAACCGCTCAGTCACAAACCCTGAAAGATTTTTTCAGCAACGAAGGAACGAATGCCTTTTTTGTGGGCATTGATTTCACCAAAAACAAATTAATCGGTGTTCCCGACGCGAACACCAGCGATATCCGCGACCGTCAGTATGACGGATTGAATACGCTGGTGGTGACTGAAGAAAAAAAATATAATCTCAAATCGGCATTCCACCGGAGCAATGCCGTGGATCATGACCTCAGCCTGGTGACTGAACGGAACAGTAAAGCCGATGCCAGCCAGATCAGTTCCACCAACTCCGGTGATTTCCACCGGTTGAAAGAAGCCGACATCGCCAGTTTGGTGAAGGGATTCGATTTTAAGGGCAAAAAAGGCTTGGGCATCCTGTTCGTTTGCGAAGCCATGAGCAAATCCGAAAAGGCCATCGCCATCTGGGTTACCATCGTGGATATGGGATCGCGGAAAATGCTTATGACGGATCGCGTGGAAGGAAAGATCGGGATGGGATTTGGTTTCCGCAACTTCTGGGCCACGGGCATTAAGAGCGTATTGGAACAGGTTCAAAAGAAAAAATACAAAGAATGGAAGGGGAAGGCAGGCGCCTGATCCGATAACATGACCGTCGCCCATGCCAAACAAACTGATTGTAAAAACAGAAATCCTCGTTCGTTTTAATGAAGCCGACCCGCTCGGTATCGTCTGGCATGGGCATTATGTCCGTTATTTCGAAGACGGACGCGAAGCTTTTGGAAATCAATTTGGCATAGGCTACCTCGATTTTTATAAGAAGGGATTTGTTATTCCCGTCGTCAACCTGGAATGTTCCTTTAAAAAATCACTACGTTACGGGGATACGGTGGTGGTGGAGACCACATTCACCCCCTGCGAAGCAGCCAAACTCTTATTCAGTTACCGGCTGTTTAATAAAAAAACGCAACAACTGGTGGCTACAGGCAGTTCTGTTCAGGTTTTCCTGGATAGCAAACAGTCCGCCCTGCAGCTCACCAATCCGCCCTTTTTCGAACTTTGGAAGAGAAAACATCTTCTCCCTAAATCCTGATCATGAGAAAAGTATTTGTGGTGGCAGATAATATTTTTTCCCCCCTCGGAAAAGACACTTCAACGAATTTATCGTCGCTGAAAGATGGCGATTCGGGAATTCGTCTTCATCATGATCCCATTTCGCCAACAGCGTTTTACGCCTCCCTCCTGCCGGCAGATTTCAAATCAGGAAATCCGCAGCTAACCCCGTTCGAGAACATCATTTTCGCTTCGGTCAGGGATGCACTGAAAACCCAGCCGGTGGCTCCTGCGGATCCCCGTACGGGCTTTATCCTTTCCACCACCAAGGGGAATATCGGTCTTATAGAAAATGATCCCGAAGCAGCGCCCGATGAACGGACAGGATTAACCACAAGTGCCGAAAAGATTACCGGTGAGCTGGGTATGCAAAACGAACCCATCGTGGTTTCCCACGCCTGCATTTCCGGATTGCTGGCCATGATCACCGGCATGCGTTTGATTCAATCGGGAGTTTATGATCAGGTGATCGTTACCGGTGGCGATCTGATCACTGCTTTTATACTTTCCGGTTTTCAATCTTTCCAGGCCATCAGTCCCCTCCCCTGCAAACCCTTCGATGCGGACCGGGATGGCATCAGCCTGGGAGAAGCAGCGGCAACCGTGATCCTCTCAACCGTAAATAGCGGAGACGCCATACAACTCAGCGGAGGTTCAGTGAGCAATGATGCCAACCACATTTCGGGTCCCTCCAGAACCGGTGAGGAACTGGCCATGGCCATCCGGAATGCACTCCGGCAGGCTTCGCTTGCTCCGGAAGCAATCGATTTTATTTCGGCGCACGGTACGGCCACGCGGTATAATGACGACATGGAAGCCCGGGCGATCCACCTGGCCGGCATGGCCTCCGTTCCGGTGAACAGCCTGAAAGGCTTTTACGGTCATACCCTGGGCGCATCGGGACTGGTTGAATCCATCATATCATTGCATTCGCTGAAAGAAAATATACTTTTCCCTACAAAGGGATATTCCCGTCCCGGTACCGATCGGGAAATCCGCGTGATCAGGGAACTGACCCCTGCAAAAATCACTAAGTGTGTGAAAACCGCATCCGGATTCGGGGGCTGCAATGCAGCCATTGTCCTGGAAAATCCGAATTGAATAAAGGATGAAATATCTTTAAGCCCAGGGAACCCTATACTTTCTGAATTATGAACTTTTACAGTAAAGACAACAAAACAGCGCTGGAGGCAAAAGGCCTTGCTCAGTGGATTGCTTTCGGACCTGTCGTTTTCCAGGTTGCCCGTGTGCTCCGCAATTCCGGAATTTTAAATACCCTGCTGGAAAGCAGGAGCGTGGGATTAACCCTGGAGGAGATCCGGGACAAGGTGAAACTTCCCCATTATGGCGTCAGGATCCTGCTGGAATCCGGTCTCGGCATCGGTCTGGTGACCATCACCGACGAAAAATATTTCATCACCAAAACGGGTTATTTCATCTGCAAGGATCCGCTCACCAGGGTGAACATGGATTTCATTCACGATGTCTGCTATAAAGGCTTATTCGCCCTGGATAAAAGTATTGAGACCGGGAAACCGGAGGGCCTGAAAGAATTCGGAGACTGGGATACAATTTATGAAGGACTTTCTTCCCTTCCCGCCCAGGTGCAGAAAAGCTGGTTTGCTTTCGACCATTTCTTTTCCGACAACGCATTTCCGCTCACCCTGCCCATGGTTTATGACGGAGGCATTAAAAATATACTGGATATCGGTGGCAATACCGGGAAATGGGCAATTGCCAGCACCCAATTTGACAAGCAGGTGCAGGTGACCATCATGGATCTGCCCGGTCAGCTGGATGTGGCCAAAGAAAAAATCAAACAGGCAGGCCTGGAAAACAGGATCTTTTTTCACCCGGTGAATATCCTGGATGAGAAAGCCGTTTTCCCTAAAGGATTTGACGCCATCTGGATGAGCCAGTTCCTGGATTGCTTTTCCGAAAAAGAGATCGTCTCCATTTTAAGCCGCTGTCACGCTGCGCTCGAAGACGATAAATACATCCTGATCCTGGAGGCGTTTTGGGATGATCAGCGCTTCGAGACCTCTTCCTTTTGCCTTCAGCAAACCTCCGTTTATTTTACGGCGCTGGCCAACGGCAATAGCCAGATGTACAATTCAAAAGTATTCATCCGTTGTATTGAAGCGGCAGGATTCGATATTGCGGAAAGAACCGATGGCATCGGACTCAGCCATACCCTGCTTAAATGTAAAAAATCAAAATCGTAACCCATAAACCGAACCAGTATGCCATTGAACTCAACAGATGTACTCGTGATCGGAGCGGGTCCCGCAGGAACTGTAGCGGCCTCTATTGTAAACAAAGCAGGTTTTAAGGTGCAGATCGTGGAGAAAATGAAATTTCCCCGGTTTGTGATTGGCGAGAGCCTGCTTCCCCGCTGTATGGAATCGCTTGAGGAAGCCGGATTTTTAGAGGCGGTGAATGCGCAACAATTTCAGCAGAAATCCGGGGCCAAATTCGTAAAAAACGGAAAGATCTGTGACTATGAATTTTCGGACCAGTTTACCAAAGGATGGGAAACCGCTTTTCAGGTACCCAGAAGTGCATTTGATAAAACCCTGGCCGATACGGTGGAAAAAATGGGTGTTCCCATTCGCTATGAAACCACGGTTACCGGAATCACCTTCAACGGATCTGATTCCATCACCACCGTAAAGGACAAAGATGGAAAGGAATCACAGATAAAAGCCCGGTTTATTATAGATGGCAGCGGTTATGGAAGGGTGATACCCCGGTTATTCAACATGGACAAACCCTCTAACCTGCCTTCCCGTAAAGCGGTATTCACGCATACGGTAGATACCAGAAGGTCTATGGCGGATGAACCCAACCGGATCACCATCGTCGTGCACAAACCCGGTGTATGGATCTGGATCATTCCTTTTGTCGGCAACATTACATCGCTGGGCTATGTGGGATTCCCGGAATTTTTTGATCAGTACAGCGGTACCCTGGAGGAACAAATGCGCCATCTCATTGCCGATGAACCCTATCTGGCCAAACGTTTTGAAAATGTGGAATTTTTATTTGAACCCAGATCGCTACAGTCCTGGTCAGGCACCACCGACCGTTTTTTCGGCGATGGATTTGTGCTCACCGGAAATGTAACCGAATTCCTGGATCCGGTTTTTTCATCCGGAGTTACCCTGGCAACGGTTTCCAGCCAGATCGCCGGCAACCTGGTGGTGGAAAAATTAAAGGGACGAAACATTGACTGGGAAAATGAATACATGAAACCCATGATGCAGGGCGTGGATACATTCAGGTCCTATGTTATGGCCTGGTATGAAGGAACCCTGGATACCATTTTCTTTGCCGATAACCAGGATCCGCTCATCAAGAGCCAGATCTGTTCCGTGCTGGCCGGATATGTGTGGGATCTGGAAAATCCCTATGTAAAAAATCATGCATCCGCTTTACAAAGGCTGGCTGCCCTGATCAGTTTCCGGGACAGTCAGGTGGAAACCAAAAATGAATCCAATCATAAATAATCCGGTGCAACGGGACCGGTTCATTACCGTCTCCTGCACCATAACAGCCGGTTCAGCTTATAAAGACGGAAAGTCTGCATTTCAAGGGCCAGGATTAAACGCAGCCGCTTTCCTGGATGAATTATACCGCCATGAGGCCATCGCCTATCCCAAATTCCACAAAATGGATCATCTGTGCAAACTGGGTATTCTCGCCACCGAAATTTTATTGAAGGGCAGTGACCATAACAAGAAATACCGGGAAGATGAAACCGGCATCGTTTTGAGTAATGCCAACGCAAGCCTGGACGTGGATCTGAAATATGCAGGAACCATGAAAACCGTTGCCAGTCCCGCTTTGTTCGTTTATACCCTACCCAATATCGTGATCGGTGAAATAGCCATCCGTCACCGGTTTAAGGGTGAAAATGCATTTTTTGTATTTAAAAGCTTCCATGGTAATTTTATAGCGGAATATGTGAACGGTTTGTTTGACAACGGACTGGTCCAATGCTGCATCTGCGGATGGCTGGATTTTCTGGGAGAAGACTACCGCGCTATGCTGATGCTGGTGGAAACCACAAGATCCGGTACGGCCATTCCCTTTACTGTTGACAACATCAATCAATTGAACAACACAAACCATGGATAAATTAATGGCCCAACTGAAACGTCAGATCATTGAAAGGCTGAACCTGAAAGATCTCCGGCCGGAGAACATCACTGACGATGCCCCTTTATTTGTAGAGGGGCTGGGACTGGATTCCATTGATGCCCTGGAGCTGATCGTTTTACTGCAGCAGGAATATGATATTAAATTGTCGCGGGCGGAAGACGGCCCGAAAGTGTTCCACTCCGTAAGGACCATGGCCGAATACATTACCGAACATTCTCCCTCGAAAACGGCTTCATGAATGCACCTGTATTTGTTGCAGGAGTGGGTGTTGTGTCTGCCATCGGCCGGAATGCAGACGAATGCCTCGGGTCATTCCGTACGGAAACACCCGGAATGGGAGATATCGGATTACTGCAAACGCGTCAGCGGGGCAAATTACCCGTTGCCGAAATAAAACTAAGCAACCGGCAACTGGCAACCCTCACCGGGCTTGGGTCCGGTATACCACGTACGGCTTTACTCAGTGCGCTGGCGGCACAGGAAGCCCTGAACGATGCCGGTTTAAAAGATTTAAAAGATTTAAGAACAGGTTTTATTTCTGCCAATACCGTCGGGGGTATGGACAAAACGGAATCATTCTTTGAACCCTTTATGAAAGACCCGGCATCCGGCAGTCTGCACGATGTGGTTCATCACGAATGCGGTGCCATCACGGAAATGGTGGCTGACCTGCTGGGCATCCATCATTTCATCAGCACCATCAGTACGGCTTGTTCCTCTTCTGCCAATGCCGTATTTACCGGCGCCCGCATGATCCGGCACGGATTGCTGGACGTGGCCGTTGTCGGCGGTGCGGATGCGCTTACCCGTTTTACCCTGAATGGCTTCAATACCCTGATGATCCTGGATAAGGAATATTGCAAACCCTTTGATGAGAACCGTAAAGGACTGAACCTGGGCGAAGGCGCCGGATACCTGGTGTTGCTCTCAGAAAAAATAATGAAGCAGCGTCAGCAACCGGCCTATTGTGTCCTTGCCGGATACAGCAATGCCAACGATGCCTATCACCAAACGGCTTCTTCTCCCGAAGGCACCGGATCTTTCCTGGCAATGAAGCAGGCGATCCAGGCAAGCGGTTTGCAACCCGGGGACATAGACTACATCAACCTCCATGGAACGGGCACCAGCAACAACGATATAGCCGAAGGCACAGCCATTAAATTATTATTTGATCCGGTGTATCCCAAAATGAGTTCCACCAAATCATTTACGGGCCATACCCTGGGTGCCAGCGGCGGTATGGAAGCTGTTTTTTCCGCCCTCGCCATACGCCACGGAATCATTTATCCGAACCTTCGTTTTGAAACCCCTATGAAAGAACTTTCCTTTACACCGGTTACCCGGTTTTTAAAGGATCAGCGCGTGAGGCACGTCCTCTCCAACTCTTTTGGTTTTGGAGGCAATTGTTCCTCCCTGATATTTTCCGCCTGTTAATCGATCAGTATGAAGGTCTACATCCGTTCCGCCGGCAATATTTCTCCGCAGCATTCCCTGGAAAAAGAATTATTCTTCAGCAGGAGGATGATGCCATCGGGCACCCGTATGCCCGCGCTGGAACCGGATTATGCCCGGTATGTGGATACAAAAATGATCCGCCGGATGAGCCGGATCGTGCGGATGGGCGTGGCGGCAGCCATGGAATGTCTGCGCCAGGGCGGCGTTCAGATGCCGGGCGCCATCATCACGGGTACAGCCTTCGGCTGCATGGAAGACACCGGTATTTTTTTGCGCCGCATGATCGACAATCAGGAAGAACTGCTTACGCCTACGGCTTTCATCCAATCCACCCACAATACCGTGGGCGCCCAGATCGCGCTCCTGCTGAAATGCCATGCTTATAACAATACCATCGTACACCGCGGATTTTCTTTTGAAAATGCATTGCTGGATGCCAGCCTGCTGTTGCGTGAAGGAACGGATAATATCCTGACCGGGGCGGTGGATGAAATAACGGAAGACAGTCATGCGATCCTGACCCGTTTCGGAATATATAAAAGAGAACCGTCACCCCACAGTTTGGACAATCCGGGAGAAGGAACATTTGCCGGCGAAGGCGCTTCTTTTTTTGTATTGAGTTCCCAAAGTAATTCGGGAAGTCTGGCAGAAATCAAACGGGTGGAAACCCTGTACAAACCCAAACATTTCGCCGATGTGGAAGACCGGATCCACCGGATGCTCCGCGAATCATCGCTCACGATGGACGATGTGGGCCTGATCATCACAGGTCATAACGGGGATACAGCCCACGATCGGCTGGACCTGCATTTATCCGCCACACTTTTCCGGAACAAAACGACGTTCCCTTTCAAACAGCTTTGCGGAGAATATCCAACCGCATCGGGTTTTGCCTTATGGCTGGCTTCTGTCCTGATCAGCGAACAGAAAGCGCCGGACTGGTTCCCGGCATTCCGCCTGCCGGCGAAACATATCCTGATCTGCAATCATGATCTGAATGCCCATCATGCCCTATATTTAATTTCAGCCTGTTGAATCACCGGAACGTAAATATCTTATTTATCCTTTTTATCCTGGCCTGGATCCTGCTGGACAGGCACTACCATCTCTCTCCTGCCGCTTACGGATGGATATTGCTCGTTTATGTATCGGTACTGTTTTGCGGCAGCTATTTCATCAGGCTGGGTTATTTTTTTAAATCCATCAATAAGGGGAAGGAAAATGAAAAGCTGATCGCCCTGAGTTTTGATGACGGTCCCGCCGCTTCTTTTACGCCGGCCATCCTCGACCTGCTCCGGGAAAAACAAACGGAATGCATTTTTTTCTGCATCGGAAAAAATATTCCCGGCAACGAGAACATGCTGAAAAGAATGGTTGACGAAGGACACCTCATCGGCAATCACAGCTACTCGCACCACGTGCTGTTTGATTTATTCGGCGCAGATAAAATGCTGGCTGACCTGCGGCAGATGAATTCGGTTACAGAAGCGGTCACCGGAATGATCCCCCGGTTTTTCAGGCCCCCCTATGGCGTAACCAATCCCAACCTGAAAAAAGCAGTGGAAAGGGGTGGGTTTATTTCGATCGGCTGGAGCATTCGCTCCCTGGATACCGTGATCAGGAATGAGAACCGGCTCCTGAAAAAAGTGATCAGGTCCCTGACACCCGGCGCCATCCTGCTCTTTCATGATACCAGCCAGGCCACGGTCAATATCCTGCCCGAACTGATCCGTCAGGCGGAAGAGAAAGGATACCAGATCGTGCGACTGGATAAATTGCTTAATTTGGATCCGTATGTGTAAACTTTGTTTTCTTCTGGCTGGTTTTTTTTTGATCCTCACGGCCAGCGCCCAGTATCCGGGTTTTACGCCACTGAAAAACCAGGACGCTTTTAAGCAGGCTTTTAATTCGGCCACCCAAAACACGGAAAGCATTAAAAGTGATTTCGTGCAGGAGAAAAATCTCAGCATGCTGGCCGACAAGATCACATCCCGCGGAAAATTCTGGTTTAAAAAAAATAACCGGGTGCGCATGGAATACACGCAGCCCTTCACGTACCTGATGATCCTCAACAACGGAAGGATCTATGTAAAGGACGATCAGAAAGAGAATAAGGTGAATGCCAATTCGAACAAAGTTTTTCAACAGGTGAACCGGATACTGGTGGATTGTGTGGGCGGAACGGTTTTATCTAATCCGGATTTCCAGACGCGGATCTGGGAAAGCAATAAGTTCTACCTGATCGAATTATTGCCGCTGGCCAAAAACCTGAAAGCATTATATCAGAAGATCAATATTTACCTGGACAAGAAAGATTATTCAGCTTCGGACCTGGACATGTTTGAACTTTCCGGCGACAACAGCAGCATCCGTTTTATCAATAAAGAATTGAATGCGAAAATTCCTGACGCGTTGTTTACTATTCCTTAGCGTAGCTACCGGAATCAGTTCCTGCAGCGCTTACCGGCACATGCAGAAAATTGATTCAGATGATGGGTGCCTGCAGCAATTCAAACCCCGCATTCAACGGGCCCTGTACAATACTTCGGTGGATGTGACCGGAAAACACATCAGCGGGCTTTTACTGATCAAGACCATGCCCGACAGCAGTACACGGATCGTATTTGCGAATGAAATGGGATTTAGTTTTTTCGATTTTGGTTTTTTCAGCGGAAACGGGTTTAAAGTATACCAGATCATCCCCCAGATGGACAAAAAGGCCTTGGTCAAAACACTTCGAAAAGATTTTGAACTGGTGCTTTTCAGGAATATGTCCGGTACCCGCCGGTTTGCCTTGCGGGACAGTGCCCTGGTTTATTACGGGTTCCCGCAGAGCAGAGGTGTTAATTATTATGTAACCGATACCCGTTGCAGCAGGCTGGTGAAAATGCAGCGGTCGTCCAAACGCAAGCCGGTGATGGAAGCCTTCCTGTATTCCAATCAGTCATCCGTACCCGACAGCATATTCATCCACCACCTCAATTTTTCCTTTTCAATCACCCTTAAAAAAATACAATCCAGTGCTAAAGAATGATCTTTATACTATGGAACCCTACACGGAAATCAATTCTGTGCTTCAGGTGCCCGTAAAAATAAACAGCGGGCATGCCATTTTTAAAGGGCATTTTCCGGGACAGCCCATTTTTCCCGGCGTATGCATGCTCGAAATGATCCAGGAAATCATGGAAGTGCACCTGGATCAGAAACTCCGCATATCCAGGGGTCCGCTGATCAAATTCCTGTCGATGATCATACCCGAAAAAAATCCTTTATTGCTGGTGGACATTCAGTATGAAAAAAAAGACGGAAAAATATCCGCGAGCGGAAAAATACATTTTGAAAGCACCATATTCATGAAGTACAACCTGGAACTTATTCCGGCGCCGGTATAACGGACCGCGCCTGTCTTTTTTCAATCCAGCGTAGAACCGGACTGGTCATGATGGTGGTCAGCAGGGCCATCAGTACCATCATTGCGAAAATTTCCGGGCTCAGCACGCCCATATCATAACCGATATTCAGTACGATGAGTTCCATCAGCCCCCGGGTATTCATCAGGGCGCCTATGGAAATACTGTCTTCCCAGCTTTGTCCTATCAGTCTTGCTGCCAGCGTGCTCCCGCCAAATTTACCCACCACGGCAACCGCCATGATCAGGCCGAAGGTGATCCACAGGGAGCCATGATTCAGCAAGCCGATACTGGTGCGTAATCCGGTGAACACAAAAAATAAAGGCAGCAGCATAACGATGGTCACATCGCTGATCCGGTTGCTGATGCGTTTGCGTAACTCCTCATTTTTCGGCATGATCACACCGGCCAGGAACGCGCCAAACAAAGCGTGGATACCAATCAGCTCGGTACAATAGGCGGAAAATAAGAGCATCGTAAACATCAGTGCCATCAGGGTATTGTAGGCGATCTTATTTTTCAGATAGATGCCCATGATTTTATTCAGCAACAATCTGACGGGAACCAGCATAATGAGCGCATATAAAATAACCAGGCCGATGGTGAGCAGTCCGGAAAGTCCCGACCCGGACCTGATGAAAGCGATCAGCAGGGCCAGCAGGCACCAGGCCGTTACATCATCGGAAGCGGCACAGGTGATGGCCAGCACGCCCAGTTTGGTGCCGGTTAGCCTCCGGTCCCTGATAATGCGTGCCAACACCGGGAAAGCGGTAATGCTCATCGCAATGCCCATGAACAGGGCAAAAGAAAGAAAGCTTGCCTGCTCCAGTGCATACTGTTTATAGATGAAAAGAGAGAGCCCGATACCCAGCGTATAAGGAATGAGGATGCTGGCGTGACTGATGATGAGGGCTTCCAGTGCCTGTCGCCGGATCACTCGGGTATCCAGTTCCATTCCGACAATAAACATAAAGAGGATCAGGCCGATCTGGCTCAGGAATTTCAGGTTATCCATGGATTCCGGTGGAAACAAAAAATGGAAAGTGCCGGGAAACACCAATCCCAGAAGGGAAGGACCTAAAATGATCCCCGCAACCGTTTCTCCGATCACGGAAGGCTGCCCGATTTTTTTAAACAGGGTGCCCAGCAGTTGAGTAAAGGCAATGATCACCACCACCTGCAGCAACAATTGGGGAAGCGCATCATTCAGATGGGCCTTCAGGCTTCCGGTAACAAATGCCCGAATGCCATCGGATGGAAGGCCGGATGGTGCCCGGGCATGATCGAGGATTTTGCCACGCTGCAGCAGGTAATAGATCATACCGCCCAAAAGCCCGATCATCGCGAAATACAGCACGAGGCGGGTTGCCAATTTCCGGCTGGTTTTCATAATCGGTTGGTTGTTTCCCGAAGGATTTTATTTTTTGATTGAAAATTCAAAAACACTTCCTTCCGCAGGAACGGAACGAAGGGAAATTTCTCCTCCCAGCTTTTCCACCAGTTTTCTGGCAACCGTCAATCCGATGCCGAGGCCGGGAACTCCGGAACGGTCGGTACCGAGACTCGAAAAAAGTTCAAAGATCCGTTGCTGATCCGCCGCCGCAATACCCCGCCCGTTATCCTGCACCTCAAAATAATAGAAGGACCCTGCTTCGCGAAAACGGATATGCAGGATCTTCCGCTCTTTGTCGTTATACCGCAGTGCATTCTGCAGCAGGTTGTTCAGTATTTGTTCCAGCGATGCTTTATTTGTGTGAATCAATATTTCTTCCCGCGGATAGTGAATTTCGGCGGAAGGACCGGCTTTTAGTATCGCCACCAGCATTTGTACGGAGGAGGTAAGATCAAATGTTTCGGTTATATCATTCATGGCCCGTTCGGCCCGGTAATAGGCAAGGATACCATCCGCCAGGTTTTTAATCTTAAAAATAGCCCTGTTCATCACTTTCAGCAGCTGATCATTATCCCCGTCAATGGTTTCCCCGAAATATTCACGCAGCATTTCACTGGTCAGCAGAATACTCGCGAGGGGTGATTTCAGGTCATGCGAAACCACATAGGCGAAATTTTCCAGTTCCTTATCTTTGACCCGCTGATCTTCTTTTAGTTGCTGCATCAATCGCCTGGTTGTTTCCAATTCAGTAGTCAGCCGTTCAACTTCCTTATCCGGTGAAATAGGATTTGTCATAAGTTAGTCCCTGTTATTGTTCCCGGGTCCGAAACCGGTAAATGCCTGATGGCCGGAACAAAAATTTTGAAAAAGTCATTCTCCCACACTTCACGATACTGGTAATCCATTAAAAAGGAATGCATGCAGGCCAGGGGCTGCTTACGGAACTGGTAATTTTCCTTTTCATTCAGAGGCCAGTTATTGGCAATGGTGCTTCTTTTTTGCATAACGACGACGGGACAAATATGGGTTTCCCGCAAAGATTTTTCCAGTTCGTTCTTAAACACGACATCATCATACAGCCACAGCCAGCTGTTGTGCATGAAGGGCCGTGTATCCGTAAGATAGTAATACATCGGCAGGCAATCATAAGCCAGCACAAAATCGTCCGGTTTTACATAATGCGCACTGGCTGCCAGCAATTCGCTGACGGTCCTGGCACGCTCGGGGCCCGTATAGATGTGGGCCAGGTGCTCATTGGGTATCGCATAGGTCATGTTCATCCGGTTGTTCCTGTCAAAATACGGATAATAATAACAGATGCTCAGGATATAGATCAGGGTAAGAAAAAGGGAGCCGTTCCGTAAGGAATTCATCTGGTTGGCCGTGATCAGCTGTTCATAAGTATGCCGGCTGTTCTCACTAACGATCACGGAACCGCTCAGGGAACGGATATTCAGCAGATAATCCACCGTTATGGGAACGATGATCCAGACGGCATATTTTCCAACTGTCATCAGCATATAATTACTACCTGCGGGCAAGGTCAGCAACATGATCAAACCCAGTACCGCCAGCAACTGCATGTGTTCGGGCTGACGACCCGTAATCATGAGGAAACCCACGATAAGACCCGTTCCGGCATAAAATAAAAAAAGATAAAACCAGAAATCCGGATCCTTTCCGGCACGGTAAACACAGATCACCGTGAGCAGGCCGAGGATGGCGTATTTAATAACCGGCCAAAAACCTTTCATCTGCGGGATTTCCATTTTCAGCCGCCGCCAGATGGCCGCAAAACTCCAGAGGGCCACAATCACCACAATGGAAATAATCAGGCCCTCGCTGTAATGAACAACATACAATTTAAACTGCTGGTAAAAACCATGCGAATTTTCCGGGTTTGCGCCCATCTCACCCAGCAGGTTCAGGCTGTTCATGAAAATATCATCGTGATGCAGGCCCTTCATGATTAAAAAAAGCCAGACACCCATCGCCAGAAAACCGCCGAGGAACAAAACTGTATGGATCAGTACCCGTCTGGCCGTAATACGGTTGAGGTAACCGGAATACCAGATAGCAATCACGAGTAAGATGTTCAGCACATTAGGGAGCCGGGCAAATATATTGGCTGCGACAAACATGCCGGCCATAAAAAGCCGCAAATATTTTTGTTTGGTGAGCCCGGTGAACAGCAGCCACGCGGCACACATAAAAAACAAGGCGGTGATATCGTTGTAATTCAGTTCCCTGATGGCCGTGCCGAGAAAGAGCACTATAAGAAAAAGCCCCAGTCTCAGGGAACCGGTCTGCAGATAATTCTTCAGCAGATTGTAGCTGATGGCGAAAGTGAATGTGGTGCAGATCACGGAGGCAATCCGCAATCCAAGAAGCCCCAGGCCAGGAAACAGATTGAGCCAGGCTCCGCCGATAATGCCCGTAAGCCAGTACATAAAATTATACTGTACGGTTGACGGATCGCTGAAGATCCGCTGATAAAATACCGCATTAAAACCGGAATCAGTGAAATCAAGACCCTGAAAAATAAACACGAGCTGAACCAGAACAACCAGCACAAAAAAAAGTTTCTCATTCATGCCTTCAAAAAAATCCTCGATAAAACTTTTACGCATGGGCCTTTACTTCAGTGGATTATTGGGCATACGCCGTACTGTCAATATTCTTTCCCCGGGTGCCGCGCCATCTTTTCCAGAATCCTTCCCTTTTCTTGAGGGGGATGAAATCTTTTCGGTAAGCGGGCGCCGGATCTATTACGGGGTCTTTCATTTCGGGTTCCATCGCTTTCAGGCTGTCTTCCACCATGGGTATGAGGCCAATATCCGGGCTCACTTTTTTCCGCGTGAATTTCCGGATCATGTGGGTTTGAAAAGGATCGGAAGCAACGGCAATGGATTTGAATCCGAGTTTCCTGGCCAGCTGATAGGAATAATAGATATTTTCGGTACTGTGCTGGGCCCTCACCTCACTGTAAACATGTTCTTTGGGAATGCCCAGGGCGATCGCATACATCGCCAGGATCTGCCCTTCGGAATAAGGGGAATAAACCGCATTGCCGGAATAAATGATATTCCTGGCCACCCCGTGGTCATATAAAAATTTGGACCAGTACACCCTACCCTTCATTACCCTCCCCCACTGTCCGTTTTCGAAGGGAACACCCGGTACGATGATCACATCGTACGGTTTCTTCCGCAAAGCCTGCTGATACAGTCTTCTGGTTGCCCTGGAAGAATAGGTACAGGAAATCAGCATCAGGAATGGGCAAAGCAAAGAGGGAAACCGCCAGGATCTCACAAATAAAAACATAACTTGAATGGAAACTTAATAGGATGAAGATAAGAACTCCTTAGTGAATACCAACCGGGGCTTTTCATCAACGGGCATGTCGACCAGTCCCTGCCTCACCGGAAGTATCTGGTCAGCTCCCTGCTCCGCACCATCGTGAAATTCCATTGCACTAACCGTTTTGCCGGAAACATTTCCCACGCGAAGCCGGTAATTTTTTATTTTTGTGCCGTTCACCGTGGGCGCATACACAAAATAAGCCACTGAATCCCGGAACTGATGATGACGATACCGGTAGATCCAAACGTTCCCCTTTTCCATCAACACACTGTCCGCCACATAATTTCCCAGGCTGCTGACCAGACTGCTGATGTAATACCATCCCGGATAGGCCGTTGTTTTCCCGTCGGGCATTAACCGTAAAATGCCGCTGGTCGTATACATACGCGGATCACTTTCAGGATTTCCATCCTTCAGCCAATACAAAATATAAGCATCAAATCCGGAGAAAAAAGCCGCGTTGATGGATCTGAGCAGCATGATCCCCTGGCTCTCTGAAATGGAATATCCGGGAAGTACCGGCGTGGCCTGTCCGGAGGCCTGGTTCTTATCATACCCGTTCTCTCCCAGAAAACATTCAACGTCCGGCGCCATGCGTCTGCTGCAATCCCGGACACGGGAAAGTTTCCATCGCAGGGAGTCGGCTTCCGGAGAAATCCCTTTTCCTCCGGCATGACAATAATAATGATATTGAATACCGCCCTCCCAGATGAACCGGCGGTCGCTGCGTAAATTCTCACAAAGGAACCGGTACACTTTCACCCGGTTCGTATCCAGGCCCACCAGGCCGCTCATCATCAGCCTGGAATGGGGATCTGCATTTCGTATACCATGCCGCTTCCCCAGCCTTCCTTCATCCCCATCCAGGTCGGCTGCGCTCTGGGCGTAGTATTCCACCGGACTGCAATACTTACTGCCCACCCACCAGGCATCTTCTTCGTTACCGTTTTCAAAAAGGCTCATGGTACCGCGACCAGAAACCCTGGGTTCATGGGACAGGGAGAGCAGGGCCGTATCCACGGGTGTGCTTCCGAAAAAAGCAGCCAGATGCCACATCATCTCTGCATGACGGGAATAAGCGGCAGGGTCTTCCGTATTCATGCCCGGTTTATTCAGCGGTCTGTCCTTATCCGTATAACCCAGATCGCCCATCCACCGGGAAACACCGCGGATGCTGTACCAGATATTCCCTTGATTGATGTTTTTTAATGTATCGATGTTAAAAACATATCGCTTCAGATCTGCCCGGTAATATCCGTAATGCAGCATGTTAAACTGAACATCCCCTTCCTGACGCCGGGTATCGTTGTCAAAATCCAATGCGAAATTATACAGCCTGCTGTAGTGAAACGGCTTCAGCCACCGGGGATCATCCTCCATGATGTAATTAACGCCCAGGAACTGATTCAGTGGTTTACGGGTGAAGGAACCGAAGGAGGCCACTGGTTTTTCCGGCGGCAAAGGCTGAAGCGCCGTTCCATACATAACCATTTCGGTAATGCCGGTTTCATAGCTGCTGAACCGGATCATGACGAACCGCGTAGATTCATCCACGGTGAATTTTTTCCAGCCGCGGGCGCCGGCATCCGAAACGGTTTCCAGCGCGGCAACGCACTTCCAGCGCTTCAGCGTTCCGGTGCAAAGCCATACACTGTCGCTGACCGCCGACCGGTCGAACAGATAAATTTCTTTCAGGGCATAAGGCACCAGCAGGTCCACCACGATCCTGCTTCCTTTGTCCGCACCAAAATAAATTTCCGGATGATGCGTGGGCTGGCAATTGGTAGCGGGAATATAAGGCTCGCCGGATGTTTTATAACGGGGATCAACATACGCATTTTCGTCAAACAGGTTCCAGGGGTTTCCGCCGCCTTCATCGGCATATCCGCTCAGATCATATACCTGGTCCCGGGTAATCTGTATTTTCTGAACCGGCCCCGGAGAAGGATCGGAACGATCCGCTTTTCCACTACAGGAAAAACAAACCGTTATAAATGAAATCAGTACCAGGGAATATGCTTGCA
>DASRLM010000120.1:0-2215 GCA_035648455.1 Puia sp.
ACTGAATTAATTTGAAAATGTGCTGATTTGAAAATTCAGTTAAGGAAATTACTCCGAATCTGTTTTCAGTTTTCTTCATTTTCAAATTATCACATTTTCAAATTTTCAAATTAAACAACATGCCCAATCCCCGCCTGGCCGCACGGTATGCAAAGTCGCTGATAGACCTGGCTGTAGAAAAAGACCAGCTGGAGTCCGTTTACACGGATATGCAGTACATGCATGGGCTCACGGAAGCCAGTCCGGAACTGGTGCGGGTGCTGAAGAGCCCGGTGATCCAGGGAGAGAAAAAGGAAAAGATCCTGGATGCGCTCACAACAGGAAAACTCGGTGTGATCAGCAGTTCCTTTAACCGGCTGCTGGTGCGGAAGGGAAGAGAATCCCATCTTCCGGAGATCGTATCCACTTTCATTAAGCAGTACAAGGATTATAAGGGGATACACATCGTTACCCTCACCACAGCTGTTGCCCCCAGTGAAGAAGTAAAATCCTTCATCACCGGCAGGCTCATGGAAAATTCGGATTGGAAACAGGTGGAATTAAGGTCAGTCGTCAATCCGGACATCATTGGCGGGTTTGTAATTGAAGTGGACGGCCGGATGATAGACGCGAGCATTCTGTACGACCTGAGCGTGATCAGGAAACAATTTGAAAGCAACGATTTCATATATAAGATCAGGTAAAAATCAGGCACCGGTTTAAAAAACGGGATTCCGGTTTACTATCCGGTAAAAACACAGCATCATATATAAAATGATTATATGCCAGAAATAAAATCAGATGAAATATCAGCGATACTCCGCCAGCAGCTGAGCAACTTCAACGTGTCGGCAGACATGGAAGAAGTGGGAACCGTGCTCCAGGTGGGAGATGGTATCGCCCGGGTGTATGGTCTCAATAATGTCAGCAGCGGGGAACTCGTGGAATTTGAAAACGGGGTAAAGGCCATTGCCCTGAACCTGGAAGAAGACAATGTGGGTGTGGTGTTGATGGGAGAAAGTGGCGATATCAAGGAAGGTTCAAAAGTGCGCCGGACCGGAAAGATCGCTTCCATCCAGGTGGGAGAAGGCATGCTGGGAAGGGTAGTGAATACCCTGGGTTTGCCGATAGACGGAAAGGGGCCGATCTCCGGGGGGAAATATGAAATGCCGCTGGAACGAAAGGCCCCGGGTGTAATTTTCCGGGAACCGGTAAAGGAACCGCTTCAAACCGGAATCAAGGCGATTGACGCTATGATCCCCATCGGACGCGGACAACGTGAGCTTATCATCGGCGACCGGCAGACCGGCAAAACGGCCATCGCCATCGATGCCATCATCAACCAGAAAGAATTTCACAAAGCCGGCAAGCCGGTGTTCTGTATATATGTCGCCATCGGACAAAAAGCGTCTACCGTTGCCGGCATTATGAAAACCCTCACCGATCAGGGCGCCATGGATTACACGGTGATTGTTGCCGCATCGGCTTCGGATCCGGCTCCCCTGCAGTTCTATGCTCCGTTTGCCGGCGCTGCCATTGGAGAATTCTTCCGGGATACCGGACGCCCGGCCCTGATCATCTATGATGATCTTTCCAAACAGGCCGTTGCTTACCGCGAAGTATCTCTGCTGCTTCGCCGCCCCCCCGGACGCGAAGCGTATCCCGGTGACGTTTTCTACCTCCACAGCCGCCTGCTGGAACGCGCAGCCAAGATCATCAGCGATGATGCCGTGGCCAAAAATATGAACGACCTGCCGGAATCGCTGAAGGGACTGGTGAAAGGCGGCGGATCGCTGACTGCATTACCCATCATTGAAACACAGGCCGGAGATGTGTCTGCCTATATACCTACAAATGTGATTTCGATTACCGACGGACAGATCTTCCTGGAAGGAAACCTGTTCAACTCCGGTATCCGCCCGGCCATCAACGTGGGTATATCCGTAAGCCGTGTGGGCGGAAATGCCCAGATCAAATCCATGAAGAAAGTTTCCGGTACGCTGAAACTCGATCAGGCCCTTTACCGGGAAATGGAAGCCTTCTCCAAATTCGGCGGTGACCTGGATGCCTCAACCAAACTGATACTGGATAAAGGAGCCCGTAACGTGGAGATCCTCAAACAGCCCCAGTATTCACCCGTTGCCGTGGAAAAACAGGTGGCCATCATCTATCTGGGTACACAGGGTCTTCTCCGGGAAGTGCCGGTAAAAAAGATCAAAGCATTTGAAGAACATTT
>DASRLM010000121.1:0-2805 GCA_035648455.1 Puia sp.
GTTGAAAATAACCTGGTGCTCAAACAAATGTGGGATGAAAAAGAATTGATGTTTGTTCCTCAATCCCCATTGGAATTTTCCGGCAAGGATGAGCCGGGATTCACGCTCAAATTCATAAAAGGCAATAACGGCACTGTAACCCAGGTATTGGCGCTCAACAGGGATCTGTGGGATCGGGTGAAGGAGTAACAGTGTGAATTATTTTACCTGGCTCTCCCAGCTGTACACGCGTTTGATCGATGGATTTTTTTGTAAAGTAGCCAGGCAGGCATTGCTGACCTTTGTTTCCGTGAGGTTAACCGCCACGAGGTGCTTCAAATTCACCAGGTCATCACCAATGCTGTCTGAAATGGGGTTTTTTTCCAGGCGCAATTTTTCCAGGTTGCTGAGCTGCGGAAGGAAATCCAGATCCTTTGCCGTCAGTCCGTTGTCGGACAGATCGAGCCAGATGATGTTCCTGGCAACCTGTTTCAATCCGTCTTTCAGGTCGCCCATATTTTTGCCCGAACCCGCGGGCAGAGTTATATCCAGCATCACGGGCTTTTTCAGCATCAGCCGGACCATCAGTCCTTTCTGGCGGAGATTGTTCAGCAGGACCGGATCAAGTGAGGCCGGAATATCCGGATTGATATGCTGCACCAGTCCCGAATCCTGACCGGCATCGGGTGATATGCCGCCATCCAGACCCAGGTAAAAAGCCAGTTGTGGTTTTATAGCTTCCCGGTCCTTGATTTGTGCCATCTTCATTCCTTCCGCGGCATGGGCCTTTTCAATCCACCACCGGATAATTTGTTTTTCGGTTTTTGTCAACGGGGTCTTGCCCTTGGCGGGCATGAATTTTTCATCCTGCGGGTCAAGGTTGACCCTTCTGATGAGTTCACTCTGATCCGGTTTACCAGCAACAACGGCAGGTCCTGTTTTGCCGCCCTTCAGCAGGCCTTGCAGGGTTTCTATGGATAAATTTCCTTTCCGTTTATCCTGCTGGTGGCACTGACCGCATTTGCTGATGAGGATGGGATGAACCACATCTTCAAAAATATAGGCTTCCTCCGTGCTGACCGGTTTCTTTCTTTCCTCCTGTTCCAACACCTGCAGGTTAAGGTAGTTGCTTCCGTGGGTGAGGTTGCCGCCGAGATGTCCGGCATAACTGAGCAGTCCGGCCAGTGCAATGATCATCACCGAAAATACCCGGTAAGGAATGCGGAAAAAAAACTGACTTGCGCGCGTGGTGAGCAGATAGAATGTTCCGGAAAGAATCGTTAGTACAATGCCCGCAATTTTATGGTGCGTGAGCAGTTTGTAATCATAATCTCCGGACAACGACAACAGGTAACCGCAGATGCAAGCCAGCACGGCAGCAAGAAAACCGGCCAGGAGTGCGATGGGAACTGCTGTCCGCAGGTGTCTATACCTGGGAACATAAGCCAGGATATCCAGCACCAGGGCCAGCAAAATAAACCCGATGGGCAGATGCACCAGCAGCGGATGCATTCTTCCCAAAAAGGTCAGCACATTCAGCAGGATCATTTAAACACGGGTTAATTTTACGGGCGCCGTATGGTTGGCGTTCCACTGACACACATAAAGATTTTTTTCATTGTCAACACATACATCATGTCCGTGCTGAAACACCGGATCCTTATCCGCAAAGGTCTGTTGTAGTTTCCCGTTTTGATATACCGGCGCACCGCCGCCGGGATTGGAGATCACTTTGTTTGATCCGTCCAGAATGGTTAAAAATCCGGAATCGCCATCCAGCATTTTACCCGCTGCATCCTGTGACCAGCAGACGCCCGCATAAATATTGTCCTCATCAAACACAGCCCTGCACACGTACATGCCGGGCATGTCCACGCGACGGATGAATTTTCCGTCGAGTGTAAAATACTTGAAGCAATTTTCCATACGCGAGGTACAGATCAGCACCGGATTGTTTTTATCTCTTTTGTCAACAGCCACGCCATGGGCGTTGGACAGGTTGTGTTCCGGGTTCGCATTATGATGTCCGCCGAAATGCCGGATATATTGTCCTTTCGCATTATACTGTATGATGTAGTCTGAACCGTAACCATCCGCCACATAGATATCCCCGTTTGGCGCTACCGTGGTTTCCGTCGGCATAAAGGGTTCATCATCTTTATAAATGCCAATGGTTCGGGGATGCCCAATCGCAAAAATCAGCCGTCCGTCCGGGGTCATCTTCACCACCTGACCCGCCTGGCTTTTCGTATCCCCGGTTTTCTCCTGGAAATAACCGCAGTCCGTAAGCAGTAAAAAATCTTCTCCGCCTTCCTGGCTCAATGTCAGTCCGTGGCCCCCGGGGAATGCATGCCCCCAATAGTCCAGTAGCTTTCCGGATTTATCGAAAATGAGAATATTGTTTTGGGTGTTATCGCCCAGCATGATGAGTCTTCCTTTACTGTCCTGTACCATTTCATGGCAATTCTGCAGCGGATTGCTGGCGGAACTGATTTTGGCCCATTCCTTATCCACTTTGTACCGGTGGGTTCCCTGACCGATGATCATCTCCTCCGGTTTTTTTCCTTTGTTCAGTATGGAAAAACCAATGGCGGGTTTAACGAATGCCAGTGCGGATGCCATGGATGCATGACGGATAAATTTTCTTCTGGACTGATTATTCATAATTTTATTTTATGGATTGTTAACAAATGGATGTCATGCGATAATATCGTGGACAACTTTTCCGGACACATCCGTGAGCCGGAAACGTCTTCCCTGCATTTTAAAAGTGAACCGTTCATGATCTATGCCCATCAGATACAGCAAGGTGGCCTGGAAGTCATG
>DASRLM010000122.1:0-2750 GCA_035648455.1 Puia sp.
ATACAGGATAAATTCCTGCAGCGTTTTTACCAGTCTCATCGGGGATTCATAAAAAACCATGGTCCTCTGCTCGGAAACAGCCAGGTTCTTCAGCAGGGTTTGCCGTCCTTTCTTCAGGGGTAAAAATCCTTCAAAACAAAACCGGTTCATGGGCAGTCCGCTGTTCACCAGCGCCGGAACGAATGCCGTGGCGCCTGGCAGGCACTCCACCCGTATATTCACTTCGATGCATTCCCTCACCAGCAAAAAAGCCGGATCGGAAATTCCGGGTGTGCCGGCATCGGTCAGCAGCGCCATGATTTTACCCTGCAGCATCTGGTCCACCAGATGGCGCAATACTTTATGTTCATTGTGCTGGTGATAAGGCGTCAGGGGTTTGATGATCTGATAATGATTCAGCAGCTTCAGCGAGTTCCGCGTGTCTTCCGCCAGAATCAGATCTGCTTTTTTAAGCGTCTCCAATGCCCGGAAACTGATGTCCTGTAAATTGCCTATGGGGGAAGGAACGAGGTAGAGCATGGGGAATTTGAAAATGTGCTGATTTGAAAATTTGAAAATGAGAGAATCAGTAGATTAGGGCGCTAAACTTTATCAACCACTTGCATGAAAAGCATTTTCAAATTCTCAAATTCTCAAATTTTTTATTATTGAACGGATACCTCAAAATATTCCATCACCGGATTCGCCAAAAGTTTCCTGCTGGCTTCTTCAGCAATTTGTTTTGCCTGTTCCGGGGACTGTGCTTCCACCTGAAGCTGGATGGTTTTTCCTATCCGGACATCCTGAATGGACGGTAACCCAAGATTTCGCAGACCACCCATAACGGCCTTACCCTGTGGATCCAGTAATTCTTTCAAGGGCATAACCTTAACCTGCACGGAAAAATTCATACGATCCTGTTTTTGAAGGCCAAAGATAATACAATGTAAAAAAGGAAGATGACCGGCACGGCAAGCCATTGCAAAAAGAAAAGTGAAATCAGGGACAGGACCAGCAACAGGATGCGGGGCAGATGCTGACCCGCAGACGCCCTGCTGAATTTCATGGCCATCACCGGAAACCGCGCGGTCATGCCGTAACTCAAAATGAGCACGAGGGCATATAAAAACCATTTGTTCAAAAGAATGCCAGGGATGACCTGGCTGTTTTTTGTCCAGTAGATCAATGGAAAAGAGGCGATCAGCAAACCCACTGCCGGTACCGGAATGCCTTTAAAGGAAATGGACTGCGAAGGATCCAGGTTAAACCGGGCAAGCCTTACTGCTGCTGCGCAGGGCAGAATGAGTGCCGGAAGGAGCCAGATCAGGGAAACATCGGCACCATTTGCCTGGCGCATAAAACTCATTCTCAAAAACTGGTAGATGATCAGGCCCGGCGCCACGCCAAAACTCACCAGGTCCGCCAGCGAGTCCAGCTCCCGGCCCAGCGGGGATGCGACTTTCAGCAGCCTGGCCACAAAACCATCTATAAAATCGGCCAGGGCAGCGAGACCAATGAATAGCGGTGCGAGCCAGATCTTTTCCGGAATGTCCACATACTGTATTCCATCCGCGGAATACACAATGCTGATCCCGTTTTGTAAAATACAGATCAGGGCTATGCAACCAAAAAACAAATTGAGCAGGGTAAAAAGATTCGGGAGTTGTTTCATGAATTATGCGGGTTTGTCGCGGCTTTGGGTTAAATGCATCCTTTTAGTGCTTCATGACGGCTTCAATCTCTTCCACGGTTATCGGCAGATCCTTCATCAGATCTGTATTTCCGTTTTTGGTGAGCCAGACATTATTTTCTATCCGTATGCCCAGTTTTTCTTCTTCAATATAAATTCCGGGTTCCACCGTAAGCACCATGCCTGCACGTAAAGGTTCTGTTCTCGTTCCCAGATCATGCACATCAATGCCCAGGTGATGGGAAATACCGTGATACAGGTATTTCCAGTAAGCAGGATTCTCCCTCGTGGCATTCTTCACATCCGATTTACTGAGCAGGCCGATTTTTTGAAATACGATATCCGCTTCGCTGCCCACCTGCTGATGATATTCGTTGATGATGGTGCCGGGTTTGAGCAGGCTCCTGGCAAACCTATGCAAATGAAGACAGGCATTATACACTTCTTTCTGGCGCTTGGTAAATTTTCCATTTACCGGGATCGTCCGGGTAAGATCCGCACAGTAGCCACCGTATTCCGCACCGAAATCCATCAGGATCATCTCGCCGTCTTGGCATTCCTGATTATTGGAAACATAATGCAGGATGCAGGCATTTCCACCGGAAGCCAGAATGCTGCCGTAAGCCGGACCAGTTGCTCTTTTTGAAAGAAAGCTATGCTGGATCTCCGCTTCCACTTCAAATTCAAAAACACCCGGATGCATAAATTGCATCACACGGCTGAATGCGCTGTGGGTGATGTCTATCGCCTGCCGGATCACCTCCACCTCTTCCGTAGTTTTCACGGAACGGAGTTCTTTCAGAATGGGTGCGCAGCGAAGGTATTGGTGCAACGGAAATCTTTTTCTGGTCTCTTCGATATACCGGTAGGCGCGGGTTTGCACGATGCTGCTCTTGCGATCGTTTTCATTCGAATCCAGGTAAATATTTTTCGCCAGGTGTATCCAGGTCTGCAGCAGCGCATCATGAACATCCAGCCAGATCACGGTATTGATTCCCGAAATCGCTTTCCCCTCTTCCGCACGGAGTCTCTTCCCATCCCATTTCTCTTTCAGTTCGTTTGGTCTCACCAATACCAGCAC
>DASRLM010000123.1:0-2780 GCA_035648455.1 Puia sp.
TTGGATGACGGATGACGGATGACGGATGACGGACTTTAGGTGTTAATCCGCAATAAAAGACAGTCATCCGTCATCCCTCTAAACCCTGACGTAAATTTTCCGCTTATCCAGATAAAGCCCGACCAGCCAGCAGAATAGCATCCAGGAAACGGCAAACAGGAAGGATCCGAAATAAAGTCCCGCGTGTTGGAAAATATGGGTATATAACCAGGAAATCGTATCCACCCCCGGCTGGGGATGGGTTATGTTGAGGATGATAGCACCTACTTCAGAAACGAGGTAAATAAACAAGGGGTTTTTGCCAAATACGGTGAAAAATCCTGTCCACCGGGTTTTGCCTAAAAAATCTATGGCGTAAATGATGGTGGCCAGGATCACGCAATCAAGGCCGACAGTATAAACGACAAAAGAGCTGGTCCAGAGTTTTTTGCTGATCGGGAAACCGAGGTTCCAGAAATAAGCGATCACGATAAAGGCAAAGCCCAGCAGGAGCAATTGGGCAAGACCCTCATAGGTTCTTCCTTTCTTCTGCAGAAATTTTCCCACCAGATAACCAAATGTTACATTCACCACCGCCGGTAAGGTGCCCAGCAAACCTTCCGGTTCGAAAGCAACGCCTTCACCATGATACATGTGGTTTTCTCCCAATAGCCACAGATCTATTTTATATCCCAGATTACCCGTCATGGACAACGGATCCGGCGCATCGCCGCCCATCCTCATCACAGCCCAGTATAAAAGCAGAATGGCAATGGATATGCTGATCACCGAGCCCGGCTTGAAATAATAAATCAGCAGGGAAGCGATACAATAGGCCAGGGCAATTCTTTGCAGCACGCCCATGATGCGGGTATGGGAAAAAGGGGAAAGCACCAGATGATGCGCTTCGTTGAATTGAAAAAAAGGAAACCAGTACAGCAGGAACCCGCACAGGAATATGATAAAGGTTCTTTTAAAAATTTTAGCCAGCACCTGGCTCTGGTTCAGTGTTTCCCAACGGCTCATCACAAAACTCATGGCATTTCCCACCGCAAAAAGAAAAGAAGGAAATACCAGGTCGGTTGGCGTAAACCCATACCAGTGTGCATGTTCGAGCGGCGAGTAGGTGAACTGGCTCCCCGAGGTATTCACAATGATCATGAAGCAGATCGTCATTCCCCGGAATACATCGAGGGCAAGAAAACGTTGTTTAGGAACGGTCATCGTAATGATTTTGTTTGCGGATTTAAAGGAAGCAACCAAGTTCGTAAACTTCAGCCGGTTTTCCATGGCAGGCAGAGCAATTCAATAAAAATGCCGCTGCTAATTGCCCATCTCTTCTTTTTTCCGGTCAGGCTGTCTTACGGGGTTTATAAGGAGTAAGCTTAAGCGTCCTGATCTTTTGCGCAGCTATCTGCAAATCATATTTGGCTTGCAAACGCAACCAGATATCCGGTGTGCCACCAAAAACAGTAGCTATACGAACAGCCATTTCCGGACTAATATCCGCTCTCTTGTTAATAATATTTGATACTGCCTGCCGGGAAACCTGCAACAGATTTATTATTTATTAAAAAAAGGGTGTTTTAACGGAACTTGCGATGATGTCCAGAAAGATCGTCTATCTCATCAATCCCATTTCAGGTACGAAAAAAAAAGAACGGATAAGGGAACTGATCAGCCGCAAAACGCTGGAAAAGGGGATTGATTTTGAAATACTTTCCACCAGCGCATCCGGAGATTATGATTTCCTGAAGAAGAAAGTGAGGGAAGAAAAAATCACCGATGTTGTCATTTGCGGAGGTGACGGAACGGTGAATGGGGTGGTAAAGGTTTTGCAGAAGACCGCTGTAAATATCGGCATCATCCCCCTGGGATCGGGCAATGGGCTTGCCTTTGCGGCTAAAATTCCAAAACAGACCGTCCGGGCGCTGGATGTAATTTTCAATGGCAAATCGTATGCGACGGATGCATTTTATATCAATCAGGATTTCTCCTGCATGCTTTGCGGAATCGGGTTTGATGCGTTGGTTGCGCATGCTTTCTCCAAACAGAAAAAACGGGGGCTTCAGACATATATCCGGGTATCCACCATGCATTTTTTTAAAGCGCGGCCTTATTTATTTGAAATCGGGCTGAACAACAGCGTACTGAAAACGGAAGCTTTTTTTATCAGCATTGCCAACGGTAACCAGTTTGGAAATAATTTCACCATTGCGCCAAAAGCCAGTCTGGAGGATGGATTGCTGGATATTGTCATCGTGAAAAAAATGAATAAGCTGCTCCTGCCTTTTTCCATTCTGCGCCAGCTTTCGGGGGCCAATGCCATGCAGACGGTATCTGATTATGCAAAGAATAAAAACATTCTCTATCTGCAAACCGAGCAGCTCAGTATCCGGAACCCGCACCATGCCCCCTTGCATATTGACGGAGATCCGCGGGATACCAGTGCGGAATTCAACATCCGGATAGTAAAGAATTGTTTTCGTTTATTACGCCCCGAAGTGCAGGGATGACGGTGTCATCTGTCATCCGTCAACCGTCATCCTCTTCATCCGATCTACGGATTCACCAGCGAGTCCACTTTTTTAAAAACTTCCTGATTCACCGGCAGATCCAGGGCATTGGCAACATCCAGTTTCTCCTGGCGGGTAAGATGAAAATTGAGGGCAACGCCCTCATTGGCCTTTTTCGGTTCATACTGAAAAGTCATCTTGTAAAAACCATCCCCCATCAGGGCCTGGAAGGTGCTGAGCAGATCATCCTGGTTGTACTCCTGCATTTTATACCAGTTATATTGC
>DASRLM010000124.1:0-7532 GCA_035648455.1 Puia sp.
CCGCAGGACACAAACTATCGGAGTGATTGTGCCCAGGCTTAATAGTTATTTCATGTCTACCGTTATTGCCGGCATCGAATCTGTTGCTAACACCGAAGGCTACAACCTGATCATTTCCCAATCTTCAGAATCGGCGGCCAAAGAAAAAGCGAGCGCCAGAACTATGTTTAATGGCCGGGTAGATGGTTTACTGGTTTCCCTGGCCTATGATACAGACGACCTCTCCCATCTTGAAGCCTTTACCAAAAAAAATATTCCGGTCCTGTTTTTTGACCGCGTAGCGGACCACAAGGACTTCACCAATATATTGATAGATAATAAACGGGCGGCTTATGAGGCAACCAGCCATCTGATCAGTCAGGGCTGCAGGAAAATCATTCATATTACAGCACTCCCCAAACAAAATGTGTATATCGAGCGGCTGGAGGGGTATAAGAAAGCGCTGACAGACCACGGTATGCGATTTCTTGAAAATCATGTTATCATCGGTAATCTCAGCCAGGAAGCCGGAGCAGAAGCGGCAGGCGTGATCCTGAAAATGAAACCCTTACCGGACGCGGTTTTTGCTGCAAATGACAATTGTGCCGTCGGGTGTATGCTGGCACTTAAACAGGCAGGTATCCGGATTCCGGAACAGATCGCCTTTGTAGGATTTAACAATGACCCGGTGTGCAAAGTGATTGAGCCTAACCTGACCACCATTAACTATCCTGGTTATGAGATGGGTGAAGTAGCGGCCAGGCATCTGATTAATCACCTGAACGGAGTTTCGGAGCTCCGCCATACCAATACCATTATTCTCCGGTCAGCATTCATAGAAAGAGCGTCTTCGCAAAAGCCTGGACAATCCACATAATAGTAATAATCGAAGTAAAACATATTAATCGAAGGAATGGAGAATAAGCAAATACAACCCCTGGCATTGGTTACCGGAGGCGGGTCCGGAATTGGCCTGGCCATCGCCCGGAAGTTTACAGAAAACGGGATCCGCACCATCATATTGGGCCGCAATCGCGAAAAATTAATGTCGGCAAAAAAAACACTCGGCCCTCTTTGTGAAGAAATCCGTTTCGACCTCGATCATCTTTCGACGCTGCCCGGATTGGTGGACGATATCGTGAACCGTCTTGGTCAGGTAACCATACTGGTTAACAATGCGGGCGTGAATCTGAAAAAGGAATTTACGAATGTGACTGACGATGAGTTTCAGCAGATCATGCTGACCAATGTAAATGCCGTTTTTGCCCTTTCCAGGGAAGTGGTTAAAAAAATGCTGGAATCAGGATATGGTTCCATTATCAATATCAGTTCCATGGCCTCCCGGTACGGGATTCCGAAGGTGATCGCTTACACGGCATCCAAATCGGCCATCGAAGGCATGACCCGTTCCATGGCAGTAGATCTTTCCCCACAGGGAATCCGGGTAAACTGTATCGCCCCCGGATTTATAGAAACAGAAATGTCGTTCAAAGCGCTCCATGGCGACCAGAAGCGAATGCAGAAAGTTTTGTCCCGCACACCGATGGGCATACTTGGCAAACCGGAAGACATCGCCGAAGCCGCCTTGTTTTTTGCAACGGATGCTTCCCGTTTTATCACCGGAGTCGTTTTGCCCGTGGATGGCGGAAATTCCATCGGCTTCTAATGCTGCATTAATCGTAATTCTATCCTGAGTTAATTTGAAAATTTGATGATTTGAAAATTTGGAAATGAAAGGCATTTATTAACGAACGCTGTTTCTCCTGCATTTTCAAATTTTCAAATCATCAGATTTTCAAATTCTCCCCTATATTTGCAGCTCTTTTGGGGGATTAGCTCATCTGGTAGAGCGCAAGCATGGCATGTTTGAGGTGATCGGTTCGAGTCCGATATCCTCCACTTTTTGTTACTTACGGGTTTTCCCAACCCGTTTCTTTCAACGCCGGATCATTTTCCTTCTTCAGGAAATCCGCATGGGACAGGGATTCGGGCTCCCATTCCAGCAAGGCATTGTCCGGCACCACATCCACCGGCATTTTCCACGCAGCAGATGTTTCATTATAGGCGATATTGGATTGCAGGTTATAACAGGAGATGATGGACCAGCGCGGATAGTCTGATAAATTGGCTTCCGAACGATGGAGCAGATTGGGGTGAAAAAACAGGGCGTCTCCAGGCTCCAGTTCAACATAAACCAATTCCATGGTTTTTAATGCATTTTCCACCATGACCATATCGGCGCCAACCTGTTCGCCGGCAAATCCATGATTTACACGCCCCATTTTATGTGAACCCCTGATCACCTGGAGGCAACCATTGGCCTTATTGGCTGCAGTCAGCGCCAGCATAACACTGATCAGTTCGTCCGGAAACATAAATTGGTTTTTATACCAGTATCCATAGTCCTGGTGCCATTCCCAGGCTCCACCTACCCGGGGCTGTTTTTGCATGAGCTTGGAGTGAAAATGACATACCGGCGAGCTTCCTCCCAGCAATTGTTTCAGGGCACCGATCATCTTTTTACTTCGGGTCAGATAACCGAAAACATCATTTCCGGGAGTGAACCACAAGGATAATTTTGTTTTCTTTCCGCTTTGATCATTCAGGTCAAGGGCATGTTTGGCCATTGCCTCATCTTCCAGTGCCGTGTGGTAGAGTATGTCTGCTTCCGCTTTACTGCAAAAACTTTTAACAATAACGTATCCATCGCGCTGATAAGCGGATAACTGATCGGGATTTAATATGGAACCGGGCATATGATTAGAATTTGAATTGAGTAAAAGGGCCGTTCTAATCAGTAATTTAGCGAAACAGCAGGAATTTTTGCGCAAGAATCGGGTTTTAGCGCCGGGAATCTCCCTTTACTTTTGTGTTATAAATAAGCGGACCATGGAAACACAACAGGACATCAATTATAACAGGATTGCCGATGCCATAGATTTTTACAGAACCCGTTTCAGGCAACAACCCAGCCTGGAGCAGGCTGCGGAGCACGTCCACATCAGTCCTTTTCATTTCCAAAGAATGTTTAAGGAATGGGCCGGTGTTACGCCAAAACAATTTCTGCAATATTTAAGCCTGGAGCATGCAAAAGGTATATTGAAAGAAAACCAGGCCACTTTGTTTGACGCCGCAGAGGAAACAGGCTTATCAGGTACCAGCCGTTTGCACGATCTTTTTATTAAGGTAGAAGGGATGACCCCGGGTGAATATAAAAACGGAGGCGAACAGCTCCGCATCAATTACAGCTTTGCTGAAAGCCCCTTTGGAAACATCATCACAGGCTCAACCGATAAAGGAATATGTTTTATGGCTTTTGCCGACAACGGGCAGGACGCTGCATTGCTGGAGTTGAAAAAAAGTTTTCCCAGGGCCCGGTATCAGCAGCTGACGGATAAAATCCAGCAGGATGCCCTGTTTATTTTTAGTCAGGACTGGAGTAAACTCAGTGAGATCAAATTGCATCTGAAAGGAACCCCTTTCCAGATCAAGGTCTGGGAAACCCTGTTGAAAATTCCGATGGGCGGAGTATCCACCTATTCCGGCATTGCAGAAAAATTAAAAAATCCGAAAGCCTCCCGTGCCGTGGGTTCAGCAGTGGCCAGCAATCCGGTCGCTTTCCTGATACCCTGCCACCGGGTGATCAGGGCCAACGGAGAATTCGGACAGTATCACTGGGGGAACACCCGTAAAACAGCCATGATCGGGTGGGAAGCCGCTAAGACCCGGGCAGTTTAAAGGGATTCGGCATCAAGTGCAAATGCAGGATTTCACTAATCAATCGCATCATGACTGCCCACATTGATTTACGCATTGGTCTTCCTGAAACAAACCGCCATATAAAAACCCGGATCAGATCCGGGGAAATAAAGGGACAGAGCCGGCGGAACGATTGCACTCAGATCATGGGCCAAAGCAGATTACTCTTCAGAAACAATTTCAGCGCTGCCGGATCCAGGTCCCTGACAACAATTTTTCCATTAGCATCCAAAAGAAAATTGGTTGGCGTTTCTTCTATGGATAATTTATTGGCTTCCTTACCTTCCAGGTCCAAATACTGCTTCCAGGGAAGTTTATATTGTTGAATTGCCGATTTCCAATCTTCGACCAAATTTTTCTTGTCAACAGAAATGCCCAGTATATCAAAACCTTTCGGCCTGTAGAATGCGTAAATATTTTTAGGATCCTGGAACTGACTGATACAGGGACCGCAATGGCTGTACCAAAAATCAATCAAAACGTATTTATCATGCGCAGGGGTGCCCGGAACCGAAACGGGTTTGTTTGTGGTTGTCAATAGCGGTAATCGGGGAAATGTACTGCCTGTTGCCGTGACCCTTGCTCCGTACAATTTCCCGGCAAGCATTTTCCCGGTGTAAGAATCTTAAATATCATCCGAAAATTGAGCATAAACAGAATCGTACATGGCCTTGTAGCCGGAATGAAGGCGATGGATTAAATCCCATAAAGCCACATAGGAAGAGGGATGCTCTTTTGCATAGTTCAGCAACATCTTGCTTTTATTATAGAACAACAACTCATATTCATTTGAATCCCGGATACGAAGACTATCCGGCAAATTTTTGCCATATTGGCTGCTTAAACGATTCTCTTCTTCACTCAGTTTCCAGGATGCCAGATTTAGCGTGGCCAGTACATGATCATAATAATTAGCGAATTCGCGCCGACTGAAGTTGGTCAGGATAGGCATTTCCCGAAGTGAATCGATATTACACCGGATCGTTTGATAACCACTGTCAACAAGAAAAAAATCAGACAGGTATGTCAATTCATTTCCCCTGAAAAAAAATATCCGGTATGCGGAGGGATATAAAACAGAGTCTTTGAAAACGAATTTGCCCCGGACCACCGGCGCCCTAATGGACTCCGGATGATAAGCATAGTAAAGCGCATTGCCCATAGGGAACAATTGAACTGTTCCGGTATCCGAATTCAGGCTTCCTTCAAGCGTAAACAAAAAACCGGGAGACTGGGCCCGGACGCCGATGTTTGCGAGGAATAAAAACAGCAGAAGCGAAAAGCATCTGACCATAAATAGGTTTTGAAAGCGCGCTTATTCACCAGATAAATATAATCCATTGGCACATGGAACTCGGGATATTTAATAATCTGATAACAATTCCGAAATCTGCACATCACAGGCTTTTTCTTATTTTATAGATCATTGTGGCTTGTTCAATTATCCGAAAATAAAGGCCCGCATATGAAACGCATAAGCTATTTTTTTACAAAACTTGGCGTCCGGTTTTTTCTTACCCGTTTGTCCGGTTTTTATTCTCCCCTAAAAAGCTTTAAAATCCATTGATGGATCATGCTCCGGCAGAAACCCGGTTGAAAATACTTTATGCCATACAAGGCACCGGTAACGGACATCTGAGCCGGGCGAGGGATATCATCCCCATCCTCAGGCAAAAAGGAGATCTGGATATCCTGATCAGCGGAAGCCAGGCGGATGTGGAACTTCCTTACCCGGTTAAATACAAGCTCAGCGGACTAAGTTTCATCTTCGGTAAAAAGGGCGGCATTGACGTCATGGCCACTTTCCGGAAAAGCAATCTGAAACGGCTATACCGGGAAATGAAACTCATCCCTGTTGAAGATTATGACCTGGTGATTAACGATTTTGAACCGGTAAGCGCGTGGGCCTGCAGAATGAAGCATAAGACATGTGTCGGCCTGAGTCACCAGGCTGCCGTCATCAGCAAAAAATCGCCAAAACCAAAAAAGAAAGACCGGATTGGAAAATCCATATTGATGAACTATGCTCCGGTTACTGTTGGCTTCGGATTCCATTTTGAGGCTTACGAAAGTTCAATTTTCACACCCGTCATCCGCAGCCAGATCCGGAATGCCGTACCAGAAGATAAAAAGCATTTTACGGTGTACCTTCCGGCATACAGTGATGAACGGATCACCAGAATCCTGAGTGAAATAAAAAATATTGAATGGCAGGTTTTCAGCAAACACGCCAAAAAAGAATACAGGGAAAATCACATTCATATCCGGCCGGTTCAAAATGATGCTTTTGTTGAAAGCCTGATTAACTGCTCCGGGATCCTTTGCGGTGCCGGTTTTGAGACGCCTGCAGAAGCCTTGTTTTTAAAAAAGAGGCTGCTGGTGATTCCAATGAAAGGTCAGTACGAGCAGCAGTGTAACGCCGCAGCAGTCCATCGGTTGGGTGTACCGGTTCTGAAAAGTTTAAAGAAAAAGCACGTGGACCGGATAAAAGAATGGACGGAATCACCGCCCCTGGCCCCGGTGTATTATCCAGACCATACCGAAACCATTCTGGATATGATTATTCATAAATACAGCAATACAAAGGAAAATGCCCGGATCCTGGGCAGTTCCATTCATTCGGCAAAAAAACTCAGGGAGAAGGGTCTTGCGAAAATCTTAAATCTATTGTCGAATAAATAAATATGCAGGTATCCAAAGCTGATTTCGGTCCGGATTTCCACTGGGGGGTTTCCACTGCGGCCTATCAAATTGAAGGCGGGTATTCTGCAGATGGCAAGGGCGCTTCCATCTGGGATGTTTTCTCCCAAAAAAAGAAAAAGATATTCAACAACCATCACGGAAATATTTCCTGCGACTTTTATAACCGTTATCCGGAAGACATCGCGCTGATAGCTCAATTAAATATTTCCAATTACCGTTTTTCCATTGCCTGGAGCAGGATATTGCCTCTCGGAAAAGGCGCCGTTAATCAAAAAGGAATTGATTTTTACAGCCGGCTGATCAATCTCTGTCTGGAATTAGATATTCAACCCTGGATCACCCTATATCACTGGGACCTGCCGGATGCGCTGGAGAAAAGGGGAGGATGGACAAACCGTGAAATGATCCATTGGTTCAGTGATTACGTTGAATGCTGTATGCAACATTTTGGCGACAGGGTGAAGCATTGGATCGTTTTAAATGAACCCATGGTATTTACGGGTGCCGGATATTTTTTTGGCATTCATGCCCCGGGCAAAAAAGGTCTCGCCAATTTTTTATCTGCTGCACACCATGCTGCTTTGTGTCAGGCAGAAGGCGGAAGAATTATTAAATCACTTCGTGGTGGATGCAAAGTAGGAACTACATTTTCTTACTCTCATGTTGAACCTTACCGGAATACAGAGAAAGACATTGTGGCCGCAAAAAAAACGGACGCCCTGCTGAACCGGATGTTCATTGAACCCCTGCTCGGCATGGGATATCCCATAAAAGAAGTTAAGATACTCCAGCGAATAGAAAATTATTATAAACAGGGAGATTCGGCCATGCTGGCCTTTGATATGGACTTTTTAGGTTTACAAAATTATACCCGGGAACTGGTCCGTCACGCACCCTTCACACCGTTTGTAAGCGCCAAAATTATCAAAGCCAGCAAAAGAAATGTTGAACATACGCTGATGGATTGGGAAGTTTACCCGCCGGCAATTTATCATGCCCTGGTCAGATGGAGCAAATATAAAAACGCGAAAGAAATTATCGTAACGGAAAATGGAGCGGCATTTACGGATACGTGCAGCGCAGGTATGGTA